>CAMOKN010000016.1 GCA_946617595.1 uncultured Clostridia bacterium | reverse complement strand
CTGCCCCCGTCCCCGGCGGGCTCTGCCCTTCAATCGCTGGGGCGCCGCCCTCCTCCCCGCTACTTTTCAGAATGAAAAGGAGCAAAAGCAAACCCCGCTCCGCCGAACTTGTAAAGATTCTTCACATAAAGAAAGCACAGAGCTTTTCAACTGCTCTGTGCTTTATTTTTTTATAAATGCAGATATTCGTTATCTATAGCGCGAAGCATGTCGCTTTTGCTTCTTTTCGCGTCCGAAAAGAAGCGGGTGCAGGGCAGCGCCCTGCTCTCAAGCGCAGCGACTTCTCAAGACTCTCAAGCGAAGCGACTTCTTAGATGACCGCAGTACGTTCGTAATGAGAACGTACTGTTTTTGTTATGAGATCAGTTGCTTTCTTCGAGCATCTTTTCGAGAAGCTCTGCGGCATCGGTAACACACCCTCTGCAAGAGCGAACTGCCTTTCCGGTAAGCGAGCCTTTCAGTTCCTTGCACATAAGTGTTGTGTTCATCTCTGTAAACTGCTGTTCAAACTGCCGCTTTTTTTCTTCCGCATCACTGCCGAACTTCTTTTCAAGTACATATTCAGCAGCAAGAACAGCGCCGCATTTTCCCATTCTGCCGCCCGCAAACGGCATTGCGATCTTCTTTGCGTCGGATTCGGATATCCCCGCATCTTCGCTGAATGCCGAAAGCACCGCTGTTGAGCATGGATAGAAATGTTTGTGGTTTGTAATTGCTTTTTCTGCTCTTGTACCCATTTTATCAGTCCTCTCCTTCCGATATATCTGTGATGACCGATCTTATCTCATCGGCGCCTTCGCCTGTCTCGGCAGAAAATTCTATCACCGTTATGTCATCAAAGCAGGGTATCTCAGTCCTGAATGCCTGAAGACGAGCTTCACGTTCGCGCTTTCTGAGCTTGTCCGCTTTTGTGAGAACAACGATGAACGGTATCTCGCTGTCGATCAGAAAATTTATCATCATCACGTCGTCTTCGGTAGGCTTGTGGCGGAAATCTATCAGCTGAAATACAAGTGCAAGCTCTCTGTCATCGTGCAGATATCCCTCGATCAGCTCAGCCCAGCGCTTATTCTCCGATTTTGACACTTTCGCATATCCGTATCCGGGTAGATCCGCAAAATATATCGAATCCACGGAAAAAAAGTTAATGGTCGATGTTTTGCCTGGAGTGGCGCTGACTCTTGCAAGCCCCTTGCGGTTGAGAAGCTTGTTTATCAGCGAGGATTTTCCTACATTAGAGTGTCCGGAGAACGCAAATTCGGGTCTGTCCGACGGAGGTATCTGGCTGAACAGACCATAAGATGCGGTAAATTCGGCTTTGTTAAAGTTCATAATGTTCCTTCTTAAAGATCTACCCTGTCGTTAAAGGCAGGGCAGATCGGGTGTTTTATTGTTCAGATGTGGATAACGAAGCGGTATCGCTGTTTGAGGTACGTTTTGAGCGTCGGGTATTTCTTACTGCCTTGCCGCTCTTCGGTGCGGATTTTTTTGCGCTCTTTGAGGCAGGGAATACAAGCGCATTATCAAGCACTGTCTGTATCTTCTCCGCAGGAATGAAGCTTACGTTGTTCTTTACTGTCTCGTCTATATCGTCGAGATCAGGTTCATTCTCTTTCGGTATTATGACCGTTTTTACACCGGCTTTGTACGCTGCCATTGACTTTTCTTTCAGTCCGCCTATAGGAAGCACTTTTCCGTGCAGTGTGATCTCACCGGTCATTGCTATATCATGCTTTACCGGCATTCCGGACAGCGCAGACACAAGCGCGGTGGTCATGGTTACACCGGCAGAGGGTCCGTCTTTCGGTACAGCTCCCTCGGGTGCATGGATATGGAGATCCTTGTTTTTGTAGAAATCAGGGTCGATATTGTATTTTGCTGCAATGCTGCGGACAAGACTCACGGCGATCTTGCTGGATTCTTTCATGACATCGCCGAGTGAACCGGTGACCTCGACCTTTCCGTCGCCTTCAAGAACGATAACTTCAAGCGGCATCGTTACACCGCCTGCCGATGTCCAAGCAAGACCGGTGACTATACCTGTCTCGTCGGTCTTTGAGATCGTATCGTCAAGGAATTTTTTTGTTCCGAGAAAATCCTTGATATTCGTATCCGTTACCGACACCGAAGATTCGCCGTTTACTATCTTCTTTGCGGATTTTCTGCATATTGCGGCGATCTTCTTTTCAAGACCTCTCACACCAGCTTCTTTTGTATATCCGTCGATGATCGCATAAAGCGCCTTATCGCTGATCTTTACTGTTTTGCGGTTCTCGCCGTGCTTTTTGAGCTGTTTGGGAAGAAGGTGCTTCTTTGCGATATTGAACTTTTCTTCACGTGTATAGCTCGAAAGTTCGATTATTTCCATTCTGTCCAGCAGGGGAGCGGGAATGGTATCGGTTGTATTTGCGGTAGTGATGAACAGTACATCGCTCAGGTCGAGCGGTATCTCGAAATAGTGGTCGGTAAATGTAGAGTTCTGTTCGGGATCAAGCACTTCGAGCATCGCAGAAGACGGATCGCCCTTATAGTCGCTTCCCATTTTATCTATCTCGTCGAACAGGATCACGGGATTCATGCATTTTGCCTGCTTTATCGCGTTTACGATACGACCGGGCATTGCACCCACATAGGTCTTTCTGTGACCTCTTATTTCCGCCTCATCATGCACACCTCCGAGCGATACACGCGCATAATTTCTGCCAAGAGCTGCGGCGATAGATTTTCCGACAGATGTCTTTCCGACTCCGGGAGGTCCCACAAGGCAGATTATCTGGCTCTTTACATCGGGATTGAGTTTGCGCACGGAGATTATCTCAAGGATACGCTCCTTGACTTTTTTGAGCCCGTAATGATCTTTTTCGAGCTGCTTTTCGGCTTTTTCGATATTAACGGTGTCTTTTGTATAGACGTTCCACGGCATTTCGAGTATCGAATCGAGATACGTTTTTATAAGACCGTATTCCTGAGAGGACGGCGAGACTTTAAGCATCTTGTTTGCTTCACGAAGCAGCTTTTCTTCGGTATCTTCCGGAAATCCCACTGCCTGGATCCTCTCGGCGTAGTCGAAGACTTCTTCATCTGCTTCGTCCGCACCACCGAGTTGTCTGGAAATGGCTTTCATCTGTTCGCGGAGTATGTATTCACGCTGATTGCTGTCGATAGAGTCACGAAGCGACTCATTGATCTCCGCCTCGAATTTCAGGACTTTTATTTCGTCCGTGAGTATCTCGATAAGCTTTTTTACACGCTTTTCAGTGCCGTTTGTCTGCAAAAGCTCCTGCTTGCTCTCGGCTTTGAGGAACACGTTGAAGATAATAAGATCTGTGAGTCTGACGAGATCGTGTTCGTTATCGACCATAGACGCAAGTTCGTCCGGTATTTTCGGAACAAGCGAGCAATAATCCTTGAACAGCATTTTCAGCGTTCTCTCATAAGCGTATGAGAGCTTCTTGTCGATAGATGCGGATGACTTTTCGTTGATCTCCGAAACTTCGGCAGAATTGTATGTGTCAAATTCTGCGACAGACAGCAGCTTTGCCTTATAAAGCCCCTGAACGAGCACTCTTGTTACTTTATCGGGGGTTTTCAGTATCTGTCTGATCTCGGCAACTACTCCGACTTTGAAAAGATCGTTATATCCCGGATCATCAGTTTCGTATTCCTGCTGTGTTACGAGAAAAATGCGTTTATCTGTAGCGCAGGCAGTCTTTACAGCCTCGATGAATTTCGGTTTTGTCACGTCGAAATTCAGTACCATTCCCGGAAAAACGACGAGCCCTTTCATCGTTATCATCGGGAGTTTATGTTTTACCGATATTTTCGGCATAGCTATCATCCTTTCGGTGCACGTATCTGTTTCTTTTTGTGCAGTTACATTATATTATACATTATAGTAAGAATAAATGCAAGTGTTTTTTGTGAAAATACAATAAAAAATTTATTGAAAATTTTACATATTCTACGGAATTTTTTTCATTTACGTAAATTGATTATGCATCTCTGTGCAATGTATCAAAATTATAGATAAAAAATTACAGATACGGTGTTGCGGAAAATGCATATCTGTGATATAATAGATCTTGGCAAATGCCATAGATTCTTTTTTTTACAGGGTACCTCTAAAAACCGCTTTGAAAAGAGAAAATGAGATAGCCGCGTCGAATACAAGGAAAGCCGACGAAGCCGGGCTGGCGCCCGGTTAGGAGGTTTGACGCAGTAGACGGCGTGGATAGCTCTTTT
>CAMOKN010000015.1 GCA_946617595.1 uncultured Clostridia bacterium | reverse complement strand
TGTATATGCCTGATCGGTCACAGGGTATGTCAAAAGCTTGCTCTCATCGCTGTCGGGAGCCTTATAGCGCACAGACACCGTAAGCAGTTCGCCGTTCTCGGTACCGAGAGCCGATGCATCAGAATACTTGAGATCGGATGAAGCCAAATCCATGTTGCTGTCCTTGTACACGATCTCATAGAGTGCAGTGACAGCATGACCCGCGCCGATCTCACCTGCGTCCTTTTCGTCGTTATTAAAATCCTCTGCGGACATAGCACGGTTCTCATAGCCTATCTGCCGATAACCCTTTATATACGCGGGATTGAACTCCACCTGTATTTTTACGTCCTTTGCAACGGTAATGAAGCTCGCAGCCATTTCCTCACAAAGCACCTTACGAGCTTCACGCTCGCTGTCTATGTAGGAATACGCGCCGTTTCCGTTATCTGCTAACGTTTCCATTTTGTTGTCCTTGATGTTGCCTTGACCAAAACCAAGAACAGACAGGAATACACCACCCTCGCGCTTTTTCTCTACAAGGGCTTTAAGTTCGGCTTCGCTCGTTACTCCGACGTTAAGGTCGCCGTCAGTTGCGAGGATTATGCGGTTGTTGCCGCCCTGAATGAAGTATTTTTCAGCAATTTCGTATGCGGTAGTTATACCCTTTGAGCCTGCAGTGGAACCGCCGGCCTCCAGATGTGTGATAGCATCAAGAATACGCTGCCGGTCATTACCGTCCGCACCTTCAAGCACTACCTTATCCTCGCCTGCATAGGTGACTATCGATATCCTGTCCTGCGGGGTGAGCTGATCGGTGAGTATCGAGAATGAACGCTGCACCAGCGGAAGTTTATCATCATCGCTCATCGAACCGCTGACGTCGATAAGGAACACGAGATTCATCGGCGCGCGCTGTGAAAGGTCGATATCCATTGATTTCAAACCAATACGCATGAGTTTTGTATCGCTGTTCCAAGGACAATCGGTGATCTCGGTGCTTACCGAGAACGGCTCGCCGTCTTTAGGCTCGGGATAGCTGTAATCGAAGTAGTTTATCATTTCCTCTATACGCACAGCGTCAGCAGGAATATCACGTCCGCGATCGATCATTCTGCGGATATTTGAATATGATGCGGTATCAACATCTATCGAAAACGTCGAGAGTGGGTCTGAGACAGTGCTCATGAATGTATTCTCGGTTATGGCACTGTACTCTTCGGTATTGAATTCCGTTTCCTGCCCGGCGGATTTTTCCGCAATAGGAGATGTCAAATCATAGTTCATTGCCGCACCGGTCGTCACTGCTCCTGAATTATAGTTGTTTGCACCGCATGATGAAAGCGCAAGTGTCGCAGTGAGAAGTGCTGCTGATAATAAATATTTCTTTTTCATTGTTTTCAGCTCCTTTTTGTTGCCGCACGACAGTCGCCGTGTATCAGCCTTTTCCATATTATATCATAGCGGTCCGTCAAATGCAATTACAAAGCGGTTACGATATTATTACGGTTCGGTTACAATAATACTGCCAAAAGTTACATCTTGTTATCTGATACACGGTTGTATGTACAGATATAACGGGAAAAATGATGTTTCTGAAAAAAATTGCAGAAAAGACTTGACAATACTGAAATAATATGATATACTGTAAACAGGTTAGTCAATGCTAACTTGCTTACAGCGGTTAGCATTTGCTAATCAAAGGCGGTGAATAAGTGTCTAAAGAAGAATATTTCAGCTTTAACCGTAAGCTTGCGTTCCACACGGCACCTACGCTTATGGGAATAAAGTGTGCGAGCCTTGTCTCGTTTTCGCGGACTGAATTTGATATAGGAGTACACCTTCGTATATTCAACCGCCGCGCAGCCGAGAAGGGGCTTAAAATACGGATAATGCATCTGTGCGAAACACGCTGTGTGATGCTTGTGTACAATGAAAAAAAGCTTCATGCAAGACTGCGTGAAAAGGAATCGGCAGAAATGCTTCGTGCTGAGGGTTATGATACCGACGGCGGACTTGAATCAATGCTGGTACGGCTGTCGGAGAGAATGGGGCATTGCACGTTTCCGCATGAGATCGGTCTTTTCCTTGATTACCCGGCAGAAGACGTAAAGGGGTTTATTGCCAACAACGGCGAAAATTACAAGTTCTGCGGGTGCTGGAAAGTATATGGCTCGGAAGAATACGCACACCGGGCATTTGAAAACTATGAAAAGTGCAGAATATTTCTGTGCAATAAATTAAATGAGGGCTGTGATATTTACCGGGCTCTCAGAATATCTTAGGAGGATTTTTATGGCAGCAGCAGTTATTTATTGGAGCGGTACCGGCAATACCGAAGCTATGGCAAAAGCAGTGGCAGAGGGTGCAGGAGTTGAAGCGGTAAGCGTCACAGACTTCAAGGGTGATGTATCGGCGTTCAGTGCACTTGGACTCGGCTCTCCGGCAATGGGAGACGAGGTACTTGAAGAATCGGAATTTGAACCGTTCTTTTCTGGTATCCAAGGCTCTATAAGCGGAAAGAAGATCCTGCTTTTCGGTTCCTACGACTGGGGTGACGGTCAGTGGATGAGAACATGGGAGGACAGGGTAAAAGCCGCCGGAGCAGAACTTATAGATGGCGCGGGAGTGATCTCAAACCTCGAACCCTCAGATGAGATCCTTGCAAAATGTAAGGAACTCGGCAAGAAACTCGCAGAATAATTATATGAGTGTCGTTGTCGTAGGCGGGAATGACCGTATGGTATCAAAATACAAGGAAATATGCAGCTGCTTCAACTGCAAATCCAAAGTATTCACACAGATGCCCGCCGATTTTGAGAACAAGCTCGGAAGCCCCGATCTTGTTGTGCTTTTCACTAATACTTGTTCGCACAAAATGGCGAATAAGGTGAGTCAGAAAGCGGAAAAACAGAATTTTCAGGTCGCCAGGATCCACAACGCAAGTGCGAACGCGCTGAGGACTGTGCTTGAACAATTCTGTGTAAGCTGAAATAAAGTGAACCTCTAAAGTGAACCTCTGAAGGCAATACCGCTGACTGACGTTTTGCAGAAAATGCTTTTTACCAATACCTCTCCTTTTTAGCTAAGATCTTCCCGGTGCCGGAAATGCTCTGGGAGGATCTTTTTTTGCAGAAAATAAATCCTTGAAATATAGTGTAAAGTGTGTTATAATTAATGTGTCCTCAATAACTGCCTTTTGGCAGTTATTGGCTGAAAATCTGCAAAACAGATTTTCAGATGTTGTGTAAATGCGCCTGCGGTGCATTTGCACAACGG
>CAMOKN010000014.1 GCA_946617595.1 uncultured Clostridia bacterium | reverse complement strand
TCTCCGCTGGGGCGCTGCCCCCGTCCCCGGCGGGCTCTGCCCTGCACCTGCTGGGGCGCTGCCCCCGTCCCCGCTACTTTTCAGTGTGAAAAGTAGCAAAAGCAAATCCCGCTCCGCGGAACTTGAAAAGTCACTTCATAGTTCATGCAAATACTTTTCTGATAAACTCAAATCTCCGCCGTTGTTTTATACGACGGAGATTTTACATATTATCATCTTTTCTGAGTTCATCGAGCAGTGCTTTTATATCTTCCGGAAATTCCGATCGCACCACTACCATTTCATCTGACATGGGGTGTCTGAATCTGATATAGCCGCAGTGAAGCGCCTGTCTTCCGATCAGACGGGTATCACCGCCGTACAGCTTGTCACCATAAAGAGGAAATCCCAGATGTGAGAAATGCACACGAATCTGATGAGTTCTTCCTGTCACGAGCGATATCTCAAGCAGTGTGAATCTGTCTGAGCTTTCGGTCACACGATAATTCGTATGTGCATAAACCCCGTCCTCACGTACAGTTCTTTTTATATAGTTCTCTTCTTCACGGGCAATAGGTGCGATTATCTCACCTTTATCACCGTATTTTCCGGCAAATCCTCCGGCTGTAACAGCATAATACAGCTTTTCGGGACGATACTCCGGACACGACATGAGCTTTGAGGCTGTAAGCTTGTTCTTGGCGATCATCACAAGTCCTGAGGTGTTCTTGTCAAGCCTGCTGACAGAACGGAATGTAAGATCAGGGTACATGGCTGCAAAAAGATTTGCAAGCGTGTCTCTGTAATGCCCTATCGACTGGTGAGACGGCATATCATAGGGCTTGTCGAAGATCACAATATCCGCGTCATCATACATAACAGGAGCAGAGAGCCCGGGATTCGGCACTGTCACGGAATAATCGCACATTCTCACTGTCAGCACATCACCGGCTCTGAGCGGATCCACTGTACGGATATGCGAGCCGTTAAGGAAAAGCCCGTCATTATATTTCAGCTCGGTAATGACTGCACGGCTGAATCCTTGTCCTTTCAGAAATTTTCCTACCTGAACACCATCGTGCTGTTCATCTATTGTATATTCAATCTTCCTCATCGGTTTTCTGCTCGCGCGCACATTCAAACCAGAATGTTGTTCCCTTTCCCTCTTCGCTCTGAACGCCGTACTCAAACCCATGGCACTCGAATACTCCCTTGACTATTGAAAGACCAAGCCCCGTACCCTTTACTGCTCTCTTGTAATTCTCGGAACGGTTCACTTTATAATAGCGTTCCCAGATATACGGGAGATTTTCCGCAGAGATGCCGACTCCCTTATCTTCAACCTCAAAACGCACTTTTCCGTTTCCATGATCGTGCAGTCTTACGGTCACAGTATCGACACCGGAGTAATTTATTGCGTTTATGATAAGATTATAGACCGCCTGCCCTATCTGTTTCTGATCTGCGTTTATAAAGATATCATCTTCATCGCAGTCAAGCTCTATCTTTGTTTCATCAAGCATCGAGAACCTTGAAACTATCTCTTTCAGCTGTGAACTGAAATTTATGACTTTACGATCCATTTCTATCGCTCCGCTCTGGAGTTTTGAAAGATTCAGGATATCATTTACGAGCAGGCTGAGTCTGTCCGCTTCGTCGATTATAACACCGAGATGCTTTTCGCGCTTTTCGGGATTGTTTCCTGAGAGATCACGTATCATCTCAGCATAAGCCTTTATCATAGTAAGCGGAGTACGAAGATCGTGAGATATATTTGCAAGAAGATCCTTTCTGAGCTTTTCGGACTTTCCTATCTCATCTGAAGCTTTGTTCAGATTATCTGTCAGAACGACTATCTCGCTGTAATCCCTCGAAGACGTTTCAACATTGAAATCACCGGTTATCAGCTTATCCGTTGACCTCGAAAGTCTGATTATCGGTCTTGAGATACGTGACGAAATAAACACCGATACGACAAGTCCGACAAGTATTATCACAAGCGATGACATGAGAAATATGTTTGCAAGTATCTGCGTCGTGGTACCGGTCGGCTCAAGGAACGCATATATGAAGATATAACCTACGGGATCTTCTGTTGTACCTACATAAGTCGCAAGAAGGAACGACTGCTTTGAGTCATCATCTACCGGAAAGAACACCATGCCGCTCTTCGATTCGGACAATTCAGCTACCATTTCATCGCTTACACGTTTATCTATGGCGATCGATGAACCGGTGGTATCCCGCGAATATGTGAACGGCAGTCCTCCTGTAACAGATGAAGGGAAATGTATCAGTATGCCGAGCTGCTTCATTCTCGCGTTGTCGTCGATGACATTCTTGATGTTGTCAGTGTACCATGCGCGCTTGATCTCGACAGCGGTAGAGATGCATTCCTGCGTTTTTATCAGCTCATAGATCGCCGGCATCAGAACGACCTGTGAAATGAACAGAAACATAAGAATTGCGACAGTAAACAGAAAGAAGCTCCGCCATATCTGAAAGCGTATGCTTCTTAGTCCCGAAAAAAATTTATTTTGTCTTGTCCTGTTTTCACTCATACTTCAAACTTATATCCCATTCCTCTGAGCGTAACGATAAATTTGCGGTATTCTCCGAGATTGTTTCTGAGCATCTTGATATGAGTATCTATGGTCCTGTCATCGCCGAAGAAATCATATCCCCATACCTCTGAAAGCAGCTTGTCGCGCGTAAGGGCGATATTCTTGTTTCTGACAAGATAAAACAGCAGGTCATATTCCTTCGGAGTAAGATTTGCCTTCTGACCGTCAATGGTAACTGTTCTTGCAGTATAGTTTATCTCAAGACCCTCAAATCTGTCGATCTCAGACGCAGCCGCAGCAGGCTGATTGCGCTTAATTATCGCATTGACACGGGCAAGAACTTCTTTGGGCGAGAACGGTTTTACTACATAATCGTCCGCTCCTATCTCAAATCCGAACAGCTTGTCGTATTCTTCACCCCTTGCAGACAGCATAAGTACAGGAGTATTCTTTGATTTACGTATCTCCTTGCAGGCAGAAAAACCGTCAAGCTTCGGCATCATCACATCAAGAATAATTATGTCGAAATCCTCATTTTTTGCCATTTCGACAGCCTGCATACCATCGACAGCCTCTTTCACCTCATGTCCTTCAAACTCCGCGTATTCACGTATTACTTCGCGGATATTCTGTTCATCGTCTGCAATAAGAATCTTGTACATTTCTGACCTCCGTACTTCGCTGCGATAATGATATTTCTGTTCCGGTAAAAAAAATGTTCAGTAAGAACCGATGTTCTTTACTGAACGGGCTTCCCTACATGGGAACACATCAAATCAAATAATAAACAATGAAATGTTGGGAGAGGAAATTATGATTAACTCATCATTAATCATCATTAAGGGTGACCCCTTAACTGTGTGTTATTATAGCCCGTTTTTGTGATAGTTGTGTGATAGTTTTTTAAAAAAAAGCAAATAATATTATGTCAGATCTTTCAGCCAAATATAAGTCATCAGGACTCATTACGGCGGTTAATACCGGCATCTGACGGAAATGCTCCACCAATATATTTTATTGCCCTAACTATATATGTGTATAGGGTACCTCTAAAATCCGCTTTGAAAAGAGAAAATGTGGCAGCCGTGTCGAAGACGAGGAAAGGCTCCGAAGGCTTGCTGGCGCAAGGTGAGGAGACTTGACGAAATATTCGACGC
>CAMOKN010000013.1 GCA_946617595.1 uncultured Clostridia bacterium | reverse complement strand
GTCTACTCGATCTTACCTGCCTTCGCATCAGCAATAGCCTTGCCGATCTCGGGGGTTACTGTACCTGCCTTGGGGTTAGGCATGAGTCCTCTCGGACCGAGGACCTTACCGAGACGTCCTACAACGCCCATCATATCAGGCGAAGCGATAACTACATCGAAGTCCATCCAACCGTCCTGGATCTTCTTTACTGTATCGTCATCTGCGATGTAATCAGAGCCTGCGTCCTGAGCTTCCTTGATCTTGTCACCCTTTGTGAAAACGAGTGTTCTTACAGTCTTACCTGTACCGTTAGGAAGAACAACGGCACCTCTTACCTGCTGGTCAGCGTGACGTGAGTCAACGCCGAGTCTTACGTGAAGCTCAACTGTCTCGTCGAACTTTGCGGTAGCGGTCTTGCATACGAGATCGCAAGCCTCAGCTACCTCATAAAATTTAGTGGAATCAACAAGCTTAGCGCTTTCGTTATATTTTTTTCCGTGCTTCATATTATATTATCCTCCTTGTGGTCAAACGGTCATAAGACCTCCCACGCATCTGTTATTGTTTAGTCAACTACCTCAATGCCCATCGAACGAGCTGTACCCTTTATCATGGACATAGCTGCTTCTACCGAACTTGCGTTCAGGTCGGGCATCTTCTGCTCAGCGATCGCCTGGACCTGAGCCTTTGTGATCTTAGCGACCTTAGTCTTGTTCGGTGTACCCGAAGCTGTCTCGATGCCGCAAGCCTTCTTGATGAGGACTGCTGCGGGCGGAGTCTTTGTAACAAAGCTGAAGCTTCTGTCTGCATAGACTGTTATAACTACAGGGATTATAAGACCTGCATCATTCTTTGTGCGCTCGTTGAATTCCTTAGTGAACGCCATGATATTTACGCCGTGCTGACCGAGTGCGGGTCCTACCGGCGGTGCAGGAGTAGCTTTTCCTGCGGGTATCTGCAATTTGATAAATCCGACTACCTTCTGAGCCATTTTATTTTACCTCCAAAAAAATTAAAAAGAATTTCAGGATCATACATTGATCTTTTCGACCGCCGAAAGGTCAAGAGTTGTCGGAGTTTCTCTTCCGAACATAGAAACGGTGACAAGCACCTTGCTTTCTGCTTCATCGACCTCTTTAACGGTACCTTCAAATCCGCTGAGCGCTCCGGATATGATGTTTACTCTGTCTCCGGCCTTTACGGAAGGCGCTGCGGTCTTCTTTGCCACTCCGAGATTCTCGATCTCTTCGTCCGTGAGCGGTATCGGTTTGGATCCGGGACCTACAAATCCCGTAACACCGCGGGTATTGCGGCAGATATACCAAGTCTCGTCTGTCATGACCATCTTGACATAAACGTAGCACGGGAACAGTTTTTCTTCTTTCTGCACGCCTTCTCTGTTGAGGATAGGCTTGCCGTAGTCGTCCGTTGCAGGACCTATCGGCACCATAACATCTTCGATAAGGTTCTGAAGATTTCTGTTTTCCGCGAGTGTTTTGATGTCATTTGCGACCTTATTCTCATAACCGGAATAAGTGTGCAGGATATACCATTTAGATTCCGACATTGATAAACTCCTTACCGTCTGTTACTCAATTGAACCTTCCGAGCGCAAGCTTCAGCAGTGAACCGAAGCCCGTGTCGAGCAGCCATATTGCCGCACCCGATACCACCAAAGAAATGATTACAACCACTGTGTTATTGAAAACCTGTTTCCTTGACGGCCACACTACCTTTTTGAATTCGGACTTGGCATCTTTGAAATACTTGCGTATCGAGCGTTTTTTCTTCGGCTGTGAAGCCGCAGCTTTTACCGCATCGAGCGACTTGTTTTTGTCTGCCATAGTCTCCTCCTTACTTGGTTTCCTTATGGAGAGTGTGCTTGCGGCAGAATCTGCAGTACTTGTTCATTTCGATCCTGTCGGGGTCATTCTTCTTGTTTTTCTTGGTGTTGTAATTGCGCTGCTTGCATTCTGTGCAGGCGAGTGTAATTTTAACTCTCATTTCGGCACCTCCTATTTTATTATCCGTTACACCTAACGGACTAAGCCTCCCTCATACCCGCCGTCCTTATGACTGCGGAAGGAGCGTCCGTGCGTCCTGAACGCACAAAAAAATAAGCCCCTTTTCACGAGGTAAATATATTTTAGCACATATTTACTCTCTTGTCAAGGGGTATTTTTCAATTTTTTAAATATAATTAATATCGGTTTATTTTGGGTATTATATCATTCCTTCGTCAGAAGTTCCTCAAATATCTTTGAGTTGAATTCATCTATGAGGTTCTTAGCAGGCGGGTTCTGTGTGAAATCGACTTCCATTTCATACAGCTTTCCGGATTTTCCGGTCGTGCGGCTGGTGACCATTACCGAGTACGTGTGGACATCGGTGCCGCTTACTTCCCACTCTATCTTGCGGGTAAGGCTGATCTCTTTTATCTCCGTCTTTTCCGGAATGAGCGTACCGTCAATATAGTATTTCAGCTCAAACTCGCCTTCAAGGCTGGTGTTGAGGGTAACGGTTATGCTTGTGGTCTTCGATGCGGCAGCGTTTTCTCCGGCGATAACGACCTCTATGCGGTCATTTGCCTCGACTATGGTATCGGGATCAACGCCCTGTCTGATAACTGTACCGGGTTCGAGAGAAGAAGTATCATCGTAGGTTATGGTAAGGACTATACCGTTCTCCGCAGCAAGCTTTGTTGCATCTTCAATGGACTTTCCGACCATATCGGGAACTCTTATCTCCTGCTCAGCCGAACCGAGACTTACGAAGCAGGTTATCACAGTTCCCTTATCCACCCATGTTCTTGCAGCAGGTGTCGTGCTGATGACGCAGTTTCGGGCGATCGTCTCATTTTCAACGAACTGTGTCTCACATACAAGTCCCTGCTTATCAATGAGCGTCTTAGCGTCCTCTATGCTTCTGCCGGTGTAATCATCGACTTCCACCTGCTTTGCGCCTATGCTTATTGTAACTGTGATCTCGTCGGCTTTGTTTATTCTTGTTCCCGATTCGGGGGACTGCGATATAACAGCATCTTCCTCTGCGTTGTCATCATATTTTTCCACAAAATTGAAGTTGAGCTTCGGGTACTTCATTTCGACCTGTATCTTAGAAAGTCCCGAAAGATCCGGCACTTCAATGGTGTTGGGATCCGCTGTGGTAGTAACGGCGGCTGTATCTGCGGGCTTGCTGCCATTTCCGCATCCCGAAATGCACAATACCATTATTAAGGCGGCAAATACCACCAGTATTTTTTTCATTTTCTCCTTATCTTCCTTTCAGAGATGGTATATTAATATATATGTATATGTATCATATCACAGTTTTGCTTTTTTGTCAATCAGTAAATTTTTTATGAGTTTTCTCTTTTTCCGATGATTGATACTTATCTGTTTTCACAGTGGTTTTAGAGGTATCATGCAGGTGTTCATTAACAAAAAGTATTTTTGTCGGAGAGGAAGTGATCATAACACTTTCCTGATTGAAAAATGCGCAGAGATCTTTTGCAATTTCCAGAACGGTATTTTCCTGAACATCAACCATCATAAGCGATAATGTGTTTTCCTCGATATATCTTCCGTCCTTGTGAAAATATCCTCCGTTTATCGAGTGAAAAGAAAAAGCTACCTGATAATTGCTGCAGACATTCTTTAAAACGGAAAGGTACTTTTCGATACTATATTTCTGAACTCCTGTCTCACGATCAGCAAGCCCGATAAATATTGTATATTGATATGATTGACTATTCATACTATTTCCTCAAATTTGAATATATCACATATTGTTCATTGAAATATGTTTCCGGCTTTCCGCTTATCATACAGAAAAACAGGCGGATAAACAGTTTTGACTGCTGATTATTATATCACATTTGGGCATGAAAATCAATAGTAAAATCATTTATGAAGTCAGTTAGAGCTTTACAGCACAAGATCGTGCACAGATTGCGTAGTCAGGTATTTTTATGCAGCTGTTATTTGCGTTAACTTGCGCTGCTTGCCTTCTATTAATGTATATTTTTGCATCCAGAGTCAAAAAACAGCAATAAAATAAAAGAATCCGGTTGAAAAATCATCTTGGGTGTTGTATAATATAATAAAACTTTTGAAAAACATCATAATATGAATCTTACGCAGGAACAGACCGTTCCGGAAAGGCAGCGATATGGAAAAATATCTTGACGAGGCTCTCAGCATACAGGAGCGTGCGGAAGCGCTCACAGACGCAATGACTACTGAAGAACAGGCATCACAGCTGCGGTATGACGCTCCGGCAGTAGAGCGGCTCGGGATCCCTGCCTATAACTGGTGGAATGAGGGTCTGCACGGGCTCGCGCGTTCCGGAATTTCCACGATGTTCCCGCAGGCGATAGGGCTCGCGGCAATGTTTGATACCGCACTTACCGAAAAGGCAGGGCACATAACCGCTGTTGAAGCACGTGCAAAATACAATGCCTACATAAAGCACGGCGATCGTGACATATACAAGGGACTGACTATCTGGGCCCCGAACATCAATATATTCCGCGATCCGCGCTGGGGACGCGGTCATGAGACATACGGAGAAGATCCTTTCCTCACCTCCGAGAACGGAAAGGCTTATGTCCGCGGTCTTCAGGGAAGCGGTGACCGTCTTATGACTGCCGCCTGCGCGAAGCATTTTGCTGTACACAGCGGTCCCGAATCTCTCAGACACGGTTTTGATGCCGAAGTTTCGCCGAAAGATATGGAGGAAACATATCTTCCCGCTTTTGAGGCACTTGTCAGAGAAGCCGGAGTTGAGGGCGTAATGGGTGCGTATAACCGTGTGAACGGTGAACCGTCCTGTGCAAGCGGCGTATTGATGAATAAGCTTCGTGAATGGGGATTTGACGGATATTTCGTCTCAGACTGCTGGGCAATTGCAGATTTTCACAACAATCATCATGTTACCGCTACAGCTTCCGAGTCAGCGGCAATGGCACTGAAAGCCGGCTGTGATGTAAACTGCGGCTGTACATATATGAATCTTCTCACAGCACTCGATGAGGGACTTATCACAAAAGAACATATCCGCACCGCCTGCGTGCATCTGATGAGAACGCGCATAAGGCTCGGTATGTTCGATAAGCATACCGGGTATGACGATATACCGTACACTGTGGTTTCCTGCGATGAACACAAGGCGGTATCTCTTGAATGCGCCGAAAAGTCGATCGTTCTGCTGCGCAACAACGGTATCCTGCCGCTCGATGAGAAGAAGACCGGGACAATAGCGGTAATAGGTCCGAACGCTGACAGCCGTGCGGCTCTCGAAGGGAATTACAACGGCAGAGCTGACCGCTATGTGACATTCCTTGACGGAATCCGCGAACGTTTTTCCGGAAGAGTTATTTTTGCCGAAGGCTGCCACCTGTACAAAGACAGGGTTTCGGGGCTTGCACAGCCCGGTGACAGATATGCCGAGGCTGAGGCTGCCGCAGAATGTGCTGATATGGTAATACTTTGTGTCGGACTTGACGCAACTATCGAGGGCGAGGAAGGAGATACCGGAAATGAGTTCTCTTCCGGCGACAAGAATGATCTCAGGCTCCCTCCTCCGCAGAGAGAGCTTGTTAAGAAGATACTTGCTCTCGGAAAGCCCACGGTAGTAGTTACCGCTGCTGGAAGCTCGATAAATACCGAATGTGAGCCCGATGCGCTGCTGCATACGTGGTATCCCGGATCGGAGGGCGGTACTGCTCTCGCTGAGATACTTTTCGGTGATATATCGCCCTCCGGAAAGCTTCCGGTGACATTCTATGAAAGCGCGGAAAAGCTGCCGGAATTTACCGACTATTCCATGAAAGACCGTACCTACAGATATACAGATGACAATGTGCTGTTCCCGTTCGGTTACGGACTGACTTATGGCGATATCAGATGCACCGGCATTAAGTATATGGACGGAAAAGCCTCAGTTACCGCAGTCAACACCGGCAGCAGAGAGACTGAGGACGTTATCCAGCTCTACATCAGGGACAACAGCGAATACTCAGTTCCGAACGAGAGCCTGTGCGGTTCTGCTCGCGTAAAGCTTGGAGCCGGAGAGTCTGTCACAGCAGAAATACCTGTTCCGGAGCGCGCTTTCACCTCGGTTAATGATGAGGGCGTGCGTGCAAGATACGGAACAAGCTTTACGCTGTATGCCGGAACGCACCGTCCCGATGAACTCAGCTGTAAACTGAGCGGGTCTGAATGTCTGAGCATTGAAATACAGCAGTTGTCTTAAAGGCAAAAGTAACGATCCTGACTGCGGCAGCGAAACGAGGTGAAGATCATGCCGGTCAATATAGTAAGAGAAAGCAGATTCGGCGGGCGGTTTGTCCCGGCTGATACAAAGAATTTAAAAGCTGCGATAATGAGCGGACTTGATGAGGAAAGCGGATATTCGGCAGTCCGGATCCCGTCAGCAGGTGAGCTTCATTCGGCTCTTAAAGAGGTATCATCTGTATTTGACATCAGCAGTGCCGATATCACGATAGACATAGTTGTTCCGGACGGGGAGATCCCGATAAATGATACGGGACTTGCTGCGGCTCTGGCTGTTACCGAGCCTCGGTATGCCTCGCCATTGCCTCCCGCGTCATTTATGGCACAGAAAAATGCTATGGGAACAGATCTTCGGGCTGAATGTGAAGAAAGTTTTTCCGATAAAAAGTCCGGAAAAAGCAGCCGGAAGAACATGGGACTGTTCGGAAGGAGAAAGTCCTGCGAGAGCGCGATACCGGCTGATGAAGAAATGCCTGTGCGTTTCCGTGGATCTGAACCGTGCGGTGCAGTCGGCAATGCGCCTGCATCTGTTCCGGCAGATCTTAGCAAAGCGATCACCGAGCTTGACGAAAGTTTCACAGAAATGCTCCTGCGCAAGATAGATGAAAAAGGAATGTCCGACTCGGAGTGCTACAAAAAAGCAAATATCGACCGCAAACTTTTCTCTAAGATACGCAGCGATATCCATTATCACCCCAAAAAGACGACTGCAATAGCGTTTGCCATAGCGCTTGAACTCGATCTTGACGAAACGAGCGAGCTGCTCAGAAAAGCCGGTTTTGCCCTCTCCCACAGCAGCAGATTCGATATTATCGTCGAATATTACATTCAGAACAGGAATTACAACGTCTTCCAGATCAACGAAGCTCTCTTCGCCTACGATCAGTCCCTCATAGGTGCCTGAAGATTTTCTGTAAATTGTCGCTTCAAAAGCGACCAATGCCTCCGTATAATGTGGTAATATATAGTCACAGGGAGAAAATCCCGGAAACTTGAACCACATTATACGGAGGTATTTATCATGAAAAAGACTATTGAAGCAACAGCAAAGAAGAACGCCAACGGCATCACCGAACTCGTATTTATCCTCGACAAGAGCGGCTCTATGAGCGGGCTTGAAGCCGATACTATCGGCGGGTTCAACTCAATGATCGGGAAGCAGCGCAAAGAACCCGGAAAAGCTTATGTTTCGACAGTTCTGTTCAGCGATGAGAGTACTGTTATACATGACCGTGTTGAGCTTTCGGAGGTTCCGGAACTCACAGACAAAGAATATTTCGTGAACGGCTGCACCGCTCTGCTTGATGCTGTCGGCGATGCTATAAAGCATATCCGGAATATCCATAAGTATGCTCGTCCGGAAGATGTTCCGGAGCACACGATGTTCGTTATCACTACAGACGGTATGGAAAACGCGAGCCATCGCTATGACTACGACAAGATAAAGAAAATGATAGAGAAGCGCAAGGAGAAGAACGGCTGGGAATTTCTCTTTATCGGCGCGAATATAGATGCGATCTCCGTTGCCGCAAAAGTCGGGATCAGTGCGGACAGAGCCGCAAATTACCGCGCTGACGGGAAGGGAACAAAGAAAGTATTCGAGGCTCTCTGCGCACCCATAATGCAGATGCGTGCGTCTGCTCCAATGGACTCAGCATGGGCGGAAGATATAGAAGCCGACCTGAACAGCAGATCATAAGCAGATACATTCGGGCTGTTTGCAGACCGGTCAGGTTCTGTGAAACATTCTTTCTTTTCGTTGCCGCGAAGCAGGGTCCGGAACGGAGTCTCGGTCTCAAGCGCAGCGACAGAAAAAACCACCGTGGGTCTTTCGACCTGCGGTGGTTTCCGATTAAGCCAACATATTATTCAGCTTTGGGAGCATAGTAATCAACGAGTCTTACGAGGTCGTCGTACTTCTGCTTGCTGTTTTCGATAGCGATGCTGAAGAGTTTTTCAGCTCTCTCGGGGTTAGCGCGTGCAAGAGAGTTGTAACGTACTTCGCGCATCATGAATGTCTTGTAATCGCCTGTAGGAGCCTTGCTGTCGAGTGTGAACTTCTTATCAGCGTCAGGATTGAATCTGAACAGATGCCAGTAACCTGCTTCAACAGCTTCTTTCTCTACCTGCTGAGCTATGGTCAGACCGCCCTTGATACCGTGGTTGATGCAAGGTGCATAAGCGATAACGAGCGAAGGTCCGTCATAAGCTTCTGCTTCGGCAAGAGCCTTGATACACTGGTTTCTGTCTGCGCCCATAGAGATCTGAGCAACATATACATAGCCATACTTCATTGCGATGCCTGCGAGATCCTTCTTCTTTACAGACTTACCTGCTGCTGCAAACTGTGCGACAGCACCGATGTTTGTAGCCTTTGAAGCCTGTCCGCCGGTGTTGGAGTAAACCTCTGTATCGAATACGAGAACATTTACGTTCTTTCCGCTTGCGAGTACATGGTCAACGCCGCCGTAACCGATATCATAAGCCCAGCCGTCGCCGCCGAATATCCAGTTGGACTTCTTCGACAGATAGTGCTTGAGCTTGAGTACCTCAGCCTTCTCGGGATTGTCGCAGTCGCACTTTTCAAGCTTCTCTACGAGAGCTTCTGTAGCTGCGAGGTTAGCTGCGCCGTCCTTTTCGGTATCGAAGTAATTCTTGATGAGCTCCTGCATTTCGGGCTTTGCGGATTCGCAGAGTGCCTTCAGGTGCTGCTGTGCTCTTCCTCTCAGTGTATCCTGAGCAAGGAACATACCAAGACCGTATTCAGCGTTGTCCTCGAACAGTGAGTTACCCCAAGCGGGACCTCTGCCCTTCTTGTTAGTGGTGTAAGGAGTCGAAGGCTCTGAACCGCCCCAGATAGACGAGCAGCCTGTTGCGTTTGCGATATACATTCTGTCGCCGAAGAGCTGTGTAACGAGCTTAGCATACGGAGTTTCGCCGCAGCCTGCGCAAGCGCCGGAGAATTCGAGCAGCGGCTGCTTGAACTGTGAGCCCTTGATAGTTGTGGGCTTGAACTTTTCGAGAACTTCGGGCTTGTCGGAAGTTCTGATAGCATAATCGAAGCACTTCTGCTGAGCTTCCTGAGTTTCGAGACCCTTCATTGTGAGAGCCTTTGCACCCTTCTTGCCGGGGCATACGTTAGCGCATACGCCGCAGCCTGTGCAGTCCAGAACGGAGATAGCCATTGTGAACTTATTTCCTGCAAGTCCGGTAGCGTCGAGCATCTTTGTGCCCTCGGGAGCCTTTGCAGCTTCATCGGCATTGAGGATTACAGGTCTGATAACAGCGTGCGGACATACCATAGAGCACATATTACACTGTATGCAGTTCTCGGGGTTCCACTCAGGAACATCTACTGCGATGCCGCGCTTTTCAAATGCGGCTGTTCCCTGCGGGAATGTACCGTCAGCGATGTCAACGAATGTGGATACAGGGATCTGGTTACCGCGCTGTGCGTTTACGGGGATCTGTACCTTGTTGATGAAGTCGATGAGGAACTTGTTGTCGCCCTCAGCATGATGTGTCGGGAGTGTGCCCTCGGCATTTGCCCACGAAGCGGGAACATCTACCTTTATAACTTCACCTGCGCCCTTGTCGATAGCAGCGTAGTTCATGTTTACAACGTCGTCGCCCTTCTTAGCGAATGACTTGTAAGCCATCTTCTTCATATACTCGATAGCATCGGCAGCAGGAATGATGTTTGCGATAGAGAAGAATGCGGACTGGAGAACTGTGTTTGTTCTGTTTCCGAGGCCTATCTCCTTTGCTACCTTGATAGCGTTGATGATATAGAAGTTGATATTGTTCTTAGCGATATAAGCCTTTACAGGAGCGGGGAGCTTTTCGTCAAGCTCATCAACTGTCCACTGTGTGTTGAGAAGGAATGATCCGCCGGGATTAACGTCCTGTACCATATCATACTTGTCGATATACGACGGGTTATGACAGGCAACGAAGTCAGCCTTGTTAACGAAGTATGTGGACTTGATCGGGGACTTACCGAAACGCAGATGCGAGATAGTAACACCGCCGGACTTCTTTGAGTCATACTCGAAATAAGCCTGAGCGTACATATCGGTGTGGTCGCCTATGATCTTGATGGAGTTCTTGTTTGCACCAACAGTACCGTCGGAGCCGAGACCCCAGAACTTGCAGCAGGTCGTTCCTTCGGGAGTGGTGTTGGGATTCTCGGTGATCGGGAGAGAGAGGTTTGTAACGTCATCTGTGATACCGATAGTGAATCTTGGCTTTGAATCGTTGTTGTAAACGGAAATGATCTGAGCCGGTGTGCAGTCCTTCGAGCCGAGACCGTATCTGCCTGTATAAACGGGAACGTCCTGGAACTTTCCTTCCTGCTTGAGAGCAGCAACAACGTCGAGATACAGAGGTTCGCCGATCGAGCCGGGTTCTTTTGTTCTGTCAAGAACAGTGATCTTCTTAACGGTCGAGGGGATAGCTGCTGCAAATGCGGAAGAAACGAAAGGTCTGTAGAGTCTTACTTTAACAAGACCTACCTTCTTGCCCTGCTTCAGGAGGTAGTCGATAGTTTCTTCGATAGTATCGTTTACGGAACCCATAGCAACTATTACCTGCTCAGCGTCGGGAGCGCCATAGTAGTTGAACAGCTTATAGTCTGTGCCGATCTCAGCGTTTACCTTGTCCATGTACTCGGTAACGATCTCCGGGATCTTGTCATAGTAGGTGTTAGAAGCCTCTCTTGCCTGGAAGAAGATATCGGGGTTCTGAGCCGAGCCGTGAAGAACAGGCTGCTCAGGGTTGAGAGCCCTGTTGCGGAATGCAGCAACAGCGTCCTTATCTACCATTTTATCAAGGGTGTCGTAATCCCATACTTCTATCTTCTGGATCTCGTGAGATGTTCTGAAACCGTCAAAGAAATGAAGGAAAGGAACTCTGCCCTTTATAGTTGCGAGATGTGCAACTGCGCCGAGATCCATTACTTCCTGCGGGTTAGTTGAGCACAGCATAGCGTAGCCTGTCTGACGGCACGCATAGATATCGCTGTGGTCGCCGAAGATAGAGAGCGCATGTGAAGCGATCGCACGAGCCGATACGTGGATAACGTTCGGGAGCAGCTCACCTGCGATCTTGTACATATTCGGGATCATCAGAAGAAGTCCCTGTGAAGCGGTATAAGTGGTAGTAAGAGCACCAGCCGAGAGAGAACCGTGAACTGCGCCTGCTGCGCCGCCCTCAGACTGCATCTCTACGATCTGTACTTCCTGACCGAAGATGTTCTTTCTGCCTGCCGCTGCCCACGAATCCGTTACTTCTGCCATAACGGAGGACGGGGTAATGGGGTAAATTGCCGCTACTTCGGTAAATGCGTATGAAACGTGACCTGCGGCGTTGTTACCGTCCATTGTAAGTTTTTGTCTTGCCATTGGAATACAACCTCCTTAATTTTGAGCGTTTCCTTTTTTTCACGGGAAAACGCACTGCATATCCTAAACCTCGGATAGCACTATACAAATATAATACCACATTTTTACCAATTTGTAAACAGGTAAAGTCAAAATTTTCTCAAAATTTGCAAAAAAAGCAGCTTCTTATTGACACAGCCGCTGTTTTAGTGTATAATATATAGACAATACCGCATAAATTGACGCACGCACCCTGCCTGCATAATATTTTGTCTGCGCAATTTGCGCACGCTGTTTGTGCGGTATAGCCTATAAAATCTCTTATCGGGGTGTGGCGCAGTTGGTAGCGCGCGAAGTTTGGGACTTCGATGCCGCAGGTTCGAATCCTGTCACTCCGACCAGCGGGGAACGCCCCGCAGCGAATCCGCCAACGGTTTCATCTGTGGGCGGATTTTTGTGTCGTATCATGCAAGTCTTGTAAAAATCCAAAGCGTTCGCTACAGACAATAAAACCAGATCTGCCCGTCCGCTTTTGCGGGAGGATTTGGTTTTATTGCTGACGGATTCAGGATCCGGTTCTGCAACAGGTAGGCGCGACGGCGCCACCGAATCCCGTCTCTTACTTTTCAGTAAGTGGTATGGGTCCGCGATCCGAACCCCAAACTCCAGTTTGGTACTATAAATTATATTTATTACATAAAGGAGATCTGACATAAATTTGTTATGAATAACATCTTGACATATTAGCTAAAATAGCGTATAATAAATTTAGGTAATATTGGGGAGGTGTTTTCTATGACAACAGCAACAGCTACTGAGGTCCAGAATAATTTCGGAAGATTTCTGCAATCGGCAATGGACGGGAATGAAGTTGTAATTCTAAAAAACGGTAAAGAGGTTGCAAGGCTGGTCTCACATCAGAGTGCCGTTTCTTATCTTACTGATTCGCTTGTTGGAGTGATTTCCGGCGATTATGATGAAAAACAAATTCGTGCTGAAAGGTACGAAAAGCAATGAGAATACTTGTTGATACAAACGTACTGCTTGATGTATTATGTAACAGAAAAGAATTTGTCGGAATGTCGGCTAAAGTGTGGAAGTGCTGTGAGACAAGGATAGTCGAAGGACATATATCGGCACTGTCTGTCCCAAACATCGTATATATTCTGAGAAAAGAGCTTGATGCCAAAAAAACGGTGGAAATCATTGATCGTATCGGTCTGATCTTTACGATCGACGATCTCAGAGCCGAGGACCTGAAAAAAGCAGCAGCTTTTGAATATTCGGATTTTGAAGATGCTCTGCAAAGTATTTGTGCCGAAAGAGTAAAAGCCGATCATATAGTGACAAGGAATATCAAGGATTTTCAAGGCAGTAGTATTACCGCTATATCCCCTGCGGATTTTATTGCAATTATTGGACAAAAAATCTAAAGCGTTCGGCATAGACAGCGGGGAAGCCCTGTGACGAATCCGTTTATAGTTTCATTTGCGGGCGTTTTTTGTATCTTATCATGCAAGTCTTGTAAAAATCCAAATCGTTTGCTACAGACAATAAAACCGGATCTGCCCGTACGCTTTTCGGGCAGATTTTTGTGTCGTATCATGCAAATATGGTCGGGGCGAATACTTATGGGTACCTCTAAAAACCGCTTTGAAAAGAGAAAATGTGGCAGCCGTGTCGAAGACGAGGAAAGGCTCCGAAGGCTTGCTGGCGCAAGGTGAGGAGACTTGACGAAATATTCGACGC
>CAMOKN010000012.1 GCA_946617595.1 uncultured Clostridia bacterium | reverse complement strand
CGCTGGGGCGCCGCCCCCGTCCCCGCTCCTTTCGGAACGCCGAAAGGAGCAAAGGCGAATCCCGTTAAAACGGAACTTGAAAAGTCACTTCACAATTCATGCAAATGCTTTATTGACAATCAAAAATCCCGTATTCATAAGAGTACGGGATTTCTGTATTATTTGTCAGTTCTGATTACTTTCTCTTCTTGGAAAGAACAACTGCGCCGCCTGCTACTACAGCAATACCTGCGATAGCTGCTACATCAGCGATACCTGTGTTAGGCGAACCCTTGCTGGAGTTTGTAGCTGCTGTTGTGTCGCCTGCTGTGGGAGCTGCTGTACCGAGCGTACCTTCTTCAAGATTCTCATAGCCTTCCATGATCTCGTCGATCGTAGAATCAACACTGGAATCTGCCTTTACAGGAGAGAGTGAGCACTTTCCGTTGCTGTCCCAAGAGATGAGTGTAGCACCGGAAGCGTCCTTGACTGTCATGGAGTCAACCTTCATTGCCCACCATGTAACACCGGACCAGTCCTGAATAGCGATCTGAACAAGAGATGCACCTTCAACTACAGAGTTTGTATCATCTATAGGGCAAACTGCTTTGTATGTATAGTTTCCGAGTGTTTCAAGAATGATATCTCTTGAATCGTCGATGGTGTTGAATTCAAGTTCATCAGTCTCATCAACACCCCAGAAAGCCTTTGCATTCCAGTTATGAGTTGTGTTTCCGGGAGCCTGGCTTGAAAGTACGATAGCACCGCCAAAACCGCCGTCCCATTCTTCGATATCATAATCGCTGTTCTCGTCATCAACCTTGAATATTACTTCGATAGTTGCTGCCTTGGACCAATCTACGTCATAATTGATAACGTCCTTTGTAGTGCCGTCCTTCGTACCGTCGGAATAAGCGATAGGCATCCACATACCCTTATCGGAATAGAAAATGTCAAGACCGTTATCGCCCTTTACGTTATCAACAACGATAAGTTCTGCGCTTGCGCTTACTGCTGCTGCGGAAGCTGCTATAAGTGTTGCTGCAACTGCTGCAGCTGCTTTTTTGAATCTCATTGTATTATCCTCCTTGTGTTTCAAAGGGCATTTTTGCCCATTCACCTATTAAACATTATATATCAAAGCTGTCAATAATTCAATAGGCAATTTGCACAAAAAAGAACAAACCGTACCGGTTTCCCGATACGGTCTGTTTGTCTTTAAAGTTAAGAACAGATTACTTTCTCTTCTTTGTAAGAACTACTGCACCTGCAGCTGCAACAGCTATACCAGCGATAGCTGCAACATCAGCGATACCTGTGTTAGGTGAGCCCTTTGAAGAATTTGTAGCAGCTGTTGTGTCACCTGCTGTAGCAGTACCTGCGTCAACACCAGAAGCTGTTTCATCTACAGGAGTGGGTTCTGCAGCAGTTGTTTCTTCAGCAGCAGCAGCATTTCCCTCGAACGAGATAACGTTTCCGTCCTTGTCGAGCAGCTGAGCTTCCTTAACGCCCCAGTTTCCGCCCCAGTTCTGGATCCAGAGCTGGCAGTATGTGTCGTCAGCAGCAAATACAGGAGCATCGCTCAGCCATGTGATCGACTTTGCATTAAGATCCAGTGAGAGATCCTGATCGCCCTCTATGTTGCTCCAGCCAAACTGCTTCCAGCCTGTGGAGTTGGAGTTAGCGCCGATTCCGCCGCCAAACCAGATACCGTTCTCGATATCCTTCTCATCATAGTCAAGAATGAATCTTACACCGTAAACGGTCATAATGTCAAGGCCTTCACCCTTATCAAGTGCATCAAGACCGTTTTCATCTCTCAGATAAAGATAACCGTTGTCGAAATACTTGTCGGTGATAGTGTCGTTAAGCTTAACGCTCGAAGGATCAAAAGTAGAAACATACTCTTCTGTTGGTTCTTCGGTAGCTTCTTCAGCCTTTGTTTCTTCAGCAGCTGTAGTATCCTCAGGCTTTGCTTCCTCAGCCTTTGTTTCTTCAGCTGTACCTTCTGTTGTTGTCTCTTCAGCAGCGGGCTTTTCTTCGATAGGCTTCTGCTCGAGGTTTGCTTTACCGTTCTCGTCATAAGAGATAAGAACATTACCGGAAGCGTCCTTCATTTCGATAGAAAGAACTGTTGCGGTGTCCTCGCCCCAATCCTGAATAGCAAACTGGCAGAATGTGCAGTCAGCCTGGATATTGTCGTCATCGCCGAGAGTAAGTGTTGCCTTGTAAATACCGTCTTCAACCTTGTTGAACTTTACGGGCTTGTCAGCAGCAGCTTCATATCCGACGTCGGGATCGTTTACGCCCCAGAAGTCCTTACCGTTCCAGTTGTGATTGTAGTTATCACCTACAGAAGACATTACGAGAGCTCCGCCCCAGTTGTTCTTGAAAGTACCTGCATTGGAGTTACCGAGAGCAGCCTTCTTAACATCAGCCTTAACTGTTACATCAACAGAAGCGATCTTTGTAAGATCGATGCCATAGTTTGTTACACCCTTGGTGTCTGCGTCCTTGGTTCCGTTGGAATATACCATTACAAGGTACATTTTTTCAGAGCTGATTACCCACTTTGTTGTAGGAACTGTTGTAAGTACTGCAGCAGAAGGTACTGTTATTGCAGCAGCGCAAAGAACAGCAGCAGCGCAAGCTGCAAATTTTCTTAACTTCATTTTGAGTTTTCCTCCTTAAATTTATTTTTTGAAGTGCAAATTGGCACACAGCACTTCGCCGTACAATAAGGGAAAGTTAGTGTACGGGATCTCCCGTCTTTTCAGACAGGAATTGATTTTAAAGAAAGAGCGGTACATTGGCACTTATACCGTCATTTCCTGTCTTACCGCACCTGGCGGTAACTGATTATGTAAATACGACCGGAACCGTTACCGGTCCCGGTCGATTTTACCGATTATGAATCTTTACGAATCAATTTCTTTCAGTTGACTGAATTACTTTCTCTTCTTGAAGATTACAGCAGCAGCACCAGCTATAGCAGCAGGGATAACTGCGAGAGCAACACCAGTGTGGGGGTTCTCATCAGCAGCAGGAGTCTTGTTGCCGCCATTGTCAACTACAGCAGGACCGTTGTTGTCAGAAGGAGCGGGTTCCTTAGTGTCATCATCTTCGATAACTACTGTAGGATCTTTCTCGTCGTCATCTTCTTCTACAGGAGTAGGAACGTTTGTATCGTCGTCTTCCTTGTCGTCGCCCTTGTTGGTGTCGTCCTCAGTCTTGTTGTCGTCGCCCTTAACTTCAGCGTCCTTGTCCTCGTCGCCCTTTGTATCAGAAGCTGTTGCAGACTCATCATATTCGAGTCTTACTTCCTTAACATAGAGGCCTTCGAGATAGAGACCGTCTCTGTCATAGTAGCCGATACCGTTACCAAGACCATAGTAGATATCCTGGATTACGCCGATTGTAGCGCCTCTGAGCTGCTTGAGGATATCGGAGATATCGAACTCAACGCTGCCGGATGTAGCATCAAGAGAAGCGGAAGCCTGGAGTGAACCAGTTGTTGCATTGTAGTTGAAGAAGAGTGCGAAATCCTTAACCTTAGCTGCTTCGAGGAAGTTTCTCAGACCAACTTCAGTTGAAGGAACACCACCGTTCTTCCAAGCGCTTGTAGAACCAGCGGGTGTGAATGCTTCGAATGTGAAGATTATCTTAGCGTCGCTCTTGGGATCCTCACCATACTTGCTGTTGAAGAAGTCAGCAACCTGAGAAGCAAGACCAGCGAACTTTCTCGGGATAGTACCCTTGTTGTAATCTTCTACTGTGTATGTCTGATTGTTAGAGATCGTCTCAGAACCTGCAAGTACATCACCATCAGAGTTGTAGTCCTTTGTATCGGAGAGCTTCCAGATCTCGTCTCTTACCATGATATCGTTGCCGTCCTCAAGGCCTGCGAACGAATAAAGGCTGTCGTATCTCTCTGTTCTGAGGAGCATAGCAGGAGAATCTTCTGTGTAGAACTTGCTTGTGTTAGCCTTGAATACAACGCTTGCACCAGGAGCCATGAGGGACTTGATAGCGGAGAAGAGGTGTCCACCGTCATGACCTTCGTCGATACCGTCGATTGTACCGTCGTTGTCAGACAGGTCTGCAATAGCCTGAGCAGTACCTCTTACTTCACTAATACCATTCTTGGTGTTGCCAACGATGCTTGTGAGCTTGTAAGCAACAGTACCGTCATCCCACTTGTCCTGATCAGCATCTGTATAAGCATCGCCGAGCATAACACGGATCTGAGCTGCGCTCCATTTGTCTCCGTCGAGAGCTGTCTCTGTATAACCTGTTACCCAAGTATTGATTATATCAAAGTCGCAGTCCCAAGGAGCTATTATAGCGCCGGTGTCTAAGTTTACATCGAAACTGTCTAAATCATCCAGTGAGGGAGCAGCGCAGTATGCAATAGCTGCATCCCAGTTGCCGCTTGTGCTTGCAGTAATAACCTTGTTGTAGAGTTCTTCAGAAGTTGTGCTGAATGTCTGCGCGCTGCCTGCTGCGATAGAGAATTCGATCTTGTCTATCTGTACAAATCTTTCAGGAATGAAAGCGTTGCTTGCAGGTGAACCGTTGGTGTAGATAGGCAGAATGTAGTTTGCGCCAGCTTCTACCCAAGCATAACCCTTTGTAGCATCTGCATAGCCGTTCTTGATCAGTGTGTCATCTTCTGTTGATTCAGCAATAGTATCAGCGCTTGTACCATCATAGGGAGTGCCGCCGTCATTGTAAGCTTTACCAACATAGATGAGCTTAGCCTTCTGTGTTTCTGTCTCGAGTGTTGCACCATCGGAAGCAACTCTCTTACCTGTGATGTTTACTGTGATATCACCGATACCGTCGAGAAGAGAAGCGTCGTCAGCTGTTATAACGAAAGGAATGAAGTAGTCGAAATCAAGGGGAGTCATCTGACCGTCACCGTTTGTATCGATGTTAACTTCAGTCTCGTCACCTGTGATAGCGAAGTCTCTTACTATCTGCTTGTTGTCATTTGCAAAAGCATCAAAGAAGAAACCAGGGTCGATTGCTTCGATACCGTTAACTACAGGATCATATACCATATAACCTGTGGTCTTTTCCATGTCGAATGTTCTTGCGGTTGTTGCACTTGCTACAGATGCAAGCGAAGTAACTGCAAGTGTTGCAGCAATACCAGCTGCAAGGGTCTTGTTAATCTTCATGATTAAATCCTCCTGTTTATTTTAGTAATTGCTTTTTGCCATTACCTAAAAACTATTATACAAAATACTCTTTGATTTTTCAATAGTCATTTTTAACATATTTTGGGAATTTATCATCTTATGTAGGACAAATTTCACAAAACCGTTAGATCTGACACATCTTGAACCGCGAGAACTTGTTTTCGTTCATCGGTTTTGGCTGCTTACATTGAGGTAGTCCTGAGTTCATTTCAAAAAGTTTCACTGATTTTTAAATTTTTTTAAAAATTTTTAAAACTTTCTGAAACGCTGTTTGTTCCCTCAATTGCGCTTACATTTATGCAGTCACAGGTTCTGTCGAAAAAGTTTCAAAGAATTTTAATTTTTTTAAAAAAGTTTTTTCGGACGATCCGGAGCGATCACGAGCCGATCTATTATAATGTATTATACCTATTATAATATATATCCGGACAGGGGGCAAAAAAGTCCCCGCGTGTTTTTGGCACGCGGGGCGAAAAAATAAAGGAGATAAGTTATGAAAAAATGAAATGATGCAATTTTGGAGTGGTGATCCAATCACCTTTTATATTATAGCACTGTACCGTTCTTAATTCAATAGTAAATTTGTATAAACTTATATGCCATTTTTTGTATATCACAGCATCAAATGTCGATTTTAGTGTTACATTTTTGTGCAATTTGCCATTGAACTATTCTATGCATCTGACTTTTCAAATGCAAGCAGAGTCAGGAGATACAGCGCGAAGCTATTCGCCTTTCAGGAGGGTGGAGGGGAGGAGGTGTTTGGGGAGGAGGGGAGGAGGGAAACTCATTTCCGCGCCCGGAAATGGGGTTCCCTTCTCTCCGCCTCCCCAAGTCTCAAGCGCAGCGCCGATCTCAGCCCTCTGATTCGGAATACTTGGGAGCATTTGCGATGACTTCTGCTTCGAGGTTGGAGGGGAGCTGCTCATAGCGTGCAAACTCCATGGTGAACCAGCCCATGCCCTTTGTCATCTGACGGATAATTGTTGCAAGGTCGCCCGTTTCAGCCATAGGAAGCTCGGCATCGACTTCGGTGAGTCCGTCGCCTACAGGGTTCATTCCGAGGACCGCGCCTCTGCGCTTGTTCACGATGCCCATTACGTCACCGGTGTTGTCATCGGGAACAGTTACCTTTACGAGCTGTATGGGTTCGAGCAGGCAGGGAGATGCCTGAGAAAGTCCGTTCTTGTACGCAATGTGAGCTGCCATTTTGAATGCCTGCTCCGAGCTGTCAACCGGGTGATAAGAGCCGTCAAAGAGGGTCGCTTTCAGGCGGACAACAGGATATCCCGCAAGGACGCCGTGAACTATGCTTTCCTGCAAGCCCTTTTCTACTGCCGGGAAGAAGTTCTTCGGAACGCTTCCGCCGAATACTCTTTCCTCAAATATCAGTTCGTCACCGTCATGAGGTTCAAATTCTATTTTAACATGACCATACTGACCGTGACCGCCGGACTGCTTCTTGTGCTTTCCTTCAACCGAAACTTTCTTGCGGATAGCCTCTCTGTATGCAATAGTCGGTTCACTGATGATGACATCAACGCCGAACTTGTTTTTCAGCTTCTGAACAGCCGCGTCTATGTGCTGCTCACCAAGGCCGCCGAGTATTCTCTGATGCGTTTCGTGGTTGTGAACATAGCTGAGAGTGTGATCTTCTTCGAGCAGACGTCTGATGCCGCTGCTGATCTTTCCCTCATCGTTCTTGTCCTTTGCCGACACCGCTCTGAAATAGCACGGTACAGGGAACTCTATCGGTGCAAGCGAGAATACGTTCGACGAATCGCAGAGAGTATCGCTTGTATCAGCATTCAGCTTTGTAAGAGCAATTATATCTCCTGCATAAGCTTCGATCATTTCTTCCTGCTTCTTGCCCTTTAATGCAAGCATCTTACCGAACTTTTCACTTTCGCCTGTTCTCGCATTCACAAGATCGGTCTTTGCGGTAAGAGCGCCGGCAACTATCTTCACGAAGCTGAGTTTTCCTACGAACGGGTCAGCAAGCGTCTTGAATACGAATGCAGCAAGAGGCATACTTTCGTCATAATCAACGATCTCGTCCTTTCTCTCGTCAGGCGACGGGAGCATATAGATCATAGTATCGAGGATCTTGTCGATGCTTTCGAGCTTTTCAGCCGAGCAGCATACAACAGGAGTGATTATACCCTGATCCACGCCGTCATGCAGTCCCTTGATGATCTCGGCTTCGGTGAAATCCTCGCCCTCATTCTCAAAGAACTTCATCATCAGCTCTTCGTCCGTTTCTGCAATAGCCTCAGCCATAGCTGCGCGCAGTCCCTTTATGCGGTTCTCGGAAGCAGGTATCTCCACTTCTGTGGCTTTTCCGTTTGCATAAGAATAAGCCTTCATTTCGAGCAGGTTTATATAGCATTCTACCTTTCCGAACTTGTCAAAAGGCACGATTATCGGGCAGACGGACGGTCCGAAATTGGTCTTGAGATCTTCAAGCACACGGTAGAAGCTTGAATTTTCCTCATCGAGCTTTGTGACTACGAACATGGTAGCCTTGCCCTGCTTCTTTGCTTCTCTGTAAGCCTTTATAGTTCCGACCTGCACGCCGTCCTTTGCGGAAAGCGTAATAACAACTGTCTCGGCAGCTCTTATTCCCTCATACATTCCGCCGATGAAGTCGAACTGACCGGGAGTATCAACGATGTTTATTTTAACGTCTTTCCATTCGGCATAGGCAATGGAGGTGTTGAGAGATACTTTTCTCTTGATCTCGTCGGGGTCATAGTCACAGATAGTGTTTCCGTCAACTATCTTACCCATTCTGTCGGAACCGCCGCTTGCATATATGATAGCCTCTGCGAGCGATGTCTTTCCGCTTGCGCCGTGTCCGGCAAGAGCAATGTTTCGTATGTTTTTGCATTTATAGGTCTTCATTATGTAACCCCCTGTTTATTTCACCGCCGGGCTTTCGCACGCACGGGATTATTCAAATTTATCCTTTGCACCGGCAAACGATAAATCACTTTTAATATTATACACTATTTTTTTTGAAAAATCTATAGTTTTTTTGTGAATAATATTTTATCAATGTAGAAATATCATATCAATTTTTAGCGATTTTGCACAATCAGCTGCTTCAATCCTGCTTTTCGGCGCATCTGAAGCCATGAAAAAGTCTGCTGTTTCTCCGGCATTTTCCATTCAGCGAAGAAACAGGACGTGGGGCAAAGCCCCACAAATATATATATCATCAAAGCGCCCAGGCGCTTTGACCGAGCAGTGGGGCTCCGCCCCACACCCCGTAGAAGCGCATTATGATAGGGCTTCGCCCTATGACCTGACCAGGGCTTACGCCGCCCTGGACCGGCGCCAGCGTGACGCTGGACCCAGTACCGCTCCGCGGAACTTGAACAAATTCATCACAGAGCGGTATATCCCGATTTATTGCATATCGGATCAATTTATGCAGATAGATATATCAAATGCTTGACTATTGCACATAAAAATGCTATAATATATTTTATATTATTTTAATAGTATAAAGGAGATCATTAAAATGACAGTTACAAAAGATACCCTTATCGGCGAGATACTCCAGGAAAATGCGGAAGCAGCAGCTCCATACTTCTTTGAAATGGGAATGCACTGCCTCGGCTGCCCCGCTTCACTCGGTGAAACGATCGAAGAAGCGTGCATGGTACACGGCACAGATCCCGATGCACTGATCGCACAGCTCAACGAAGTCCTTGCATAAGTGATAAGGCTCGACGAAAGACTTTCAGCTGTTGCATCGCTCGTCCGACCCGATAAAAGGATATGCGATGTCGGCACAGATCATGCCCTGCTCCCATGTTATCTGTACGAACAGGGAGCAAGGCAGATCATAGCCTCAGATGTAAACGAAAATCCCCTCGAAGCCGCAAAAGCAAACATCTTAAAATTCGGCTGCCCGGAAATAAAGCTTGTCCTCTCGGACGGGCTGAAAAATATTCCGGAATGCGATGATGTTATAATTGCCGGAATGGGCGGTGAGCTTATTGCGCAGATCATTTCGGGCTGCACATTTGTTTCTTCGGACACCCGATTCATTCTCCAGCCGATGACAAAGGCGGAGATACTGCGAAAATATCTGTACTCGGAAGGATTTGAGATCATTCTCGAAAAAGGCGCATACAGTGGCGGAAAGGCTTATACGGTCATGCTCGTGAAATATACAGGCGAAAAGCGTGAGATCGACAATAAATTCGCATATTTCGGAAAATGCACGGACATAAGGTACATCAGCAAAGTCAATTCGCAGCTTCGCAAGCTGGCAAACAGTCAGCCTGAGCTGCTCAGCATTATACGGGAGGAAAAACCATGACAGTCGGAGAAGTTTACGATTATCTGAACACGGTCGCTCCGTTCAGATCACAGGACGATTTTGACAATTCGGGTCTGCTGATAGGCAGCAGGGACAAAGAGGTTTACCGCATTGCGGTATGTCTCGATATCACAAACGATGTTGCCGATGAATGTGAACGTGTCGGCGCTCAGCTCATAGTCTCTCACCACCCGGTCATTTTCAACAAGATAAGATCCCTCAATGAGTCGAATCCCGTTTACAGACTGATAAAGAACGACATTGCCGCTGTGTGCAATCACACTCCGCTTGATATGGCGAGGGGCGGAATAAGCGATGTAATGTACGATATGATGGGATTCGGCGACCCGAAAAATTCCCCTGTTCTGCATCTGATCCACCCTGACAAGAACATAGGTTACGGCCGTATAGCGTATCTTGATTTTGAGATCAGCGCAGACGGGCTTGCGGAATCGACAAAGAACGCCTTTTCCTGCAAGGGTATCAAATACTGCGACGGCGGCAGGAGCATAAAGAGCGTTGCGGTATGCGGAGGAGCCGGAAACGATGAAGTTTACCGCTGCATTGCCATGGGCATTGACGCTATAATCACAGGTGATGTGAAGCATCACGCTTTTATTGACGCTCACAACGCAGGCGTTACTGTAATTGATGCCGGTCATTACGCAACGGAAAATATCATCGTCAGCGTTTTAAAGCAGAAGCTGGCAGTGAAATTCCCGGAAGCGGAGATATTTGAACCCGACTCAAACGCAGAGATCTGCAAATATATATAGGCAATACCGCACAAAGCACGGCTAACGCCTTTGCACGTGACTTGCTTGCATCTTTTCCGTCATCTTGCACAGAAATTCCTTGACTTGCGCCAGCAAGCCTGCGTCATTTCTGTACAAT
>CAMOKN010000011.1 GCA_946617595.1 uncultured Clostridia bacterium | reverse complement strand
TCAGATAAGCGGAAAATGGGAAATGGGGTGCGGTAATGGAAAACGAAAAAGAGATCGCAAGAAAAACAAGAAAACACCGCAATACTCTGTATATTACGGGATCCGGTATATCGGCGCTCGGATTATGGAATGCGGTGAGGACCATACTTGTTCTGATGAACTCTCCGCAGACTCTGCTCACGCCGGAAATTACAGAAAATATCTCCGGGATCGTCGGTGTGCTCGTTGTGCTTGTGGCATTAGCTCTGGTGATAGCTCCTTTGCTCGGCCTGTATCTGTTCGTCGGCAAGAAGGCTCGTGAAGAGGGTCTCGGAAAGAAGAAAAATTCCTTTTATATAGCGCTCATCGTACTGCTTGCATCGCTTCATATCTTCAGCATCATTTACTGCTTTATGGGGCTTATCGGAATAATTCCCTTCATGCAAGACAGTATTATCGGTCTTATAGTGTCAATGATCGTGGACGCAACCGCAGCGGTGACTCTTGGGGAAATGTGCATGTCAGCGGTGATGATACGGATTTACGAGAAAAAGAATACGGGTAATTGAAATGCAGAAAGATTTTCACTATTACGCTACATACTGTGCGGCTTATCTTGCGGGATATACGCATAATGAGTGCATGGATATATGTTACAGCGCACAGCTTGTCGATCACTGTTCGGCAACGCTGCTGAGAAAAATAAAAGCTCCTGCCGAAGCAGCAACCACGCAGCTCCAGCTGGAACTTATGGACATAAAGACCGATATTGCCGGACTCCAGGATATAACCCGCATCTGGGCTTCTTTCCATTTCCTGCCGCACGATCTTTACGCGTCAAGAAAGGGCGCGCCGAAGATGTATCTAAGGAAATACCGGCTTATATGCGATACGAACAGCGATCTTCTTGTGGAAACGGTAAAGCTCGCCAAGGGCAAGGGAACTCAGGCGGCAGGCATAGCTATGCACGTTCTGGCGGATACATGGGCGCACAGATATTTTGCGGGAACTCCCTCCCTTGTCATAAACAACACCGATCATTATTTCTATGAGATCATACCGGACGGCGACGGCTATACCGAACGTCCCGTGAAATTCATTCACAATCCCTCCGCGCCGGACGATCATGAAAACGGGGTCTATGTCAACAGCCTTTACCAGAACAGCGAGACATCGGTAATGAATCTCGGACACGGGAGAGCCGGCCATCTGCCGGATTACAGCTATGCGAGGTACAGATATCTGCCTGCGTGGGGCGATTATGAGGAGATCGTGAAGGACAACCCCTCCGACTATATGAATGCGTTCTGTCAGATGATATACGCGCTGAAATATCTGCACGGAGACGAACCGTCATTCGAGAAGGACCGGTATGACACCGAATCGGCGGAACCGTGGCGGGAAAAGATAAGAACCATACTCGAAAAAAGGCAGACCGACGCGTGCGAAGACTGGAAAAAGCTTGCGGAAGAGATGTCCGGAAACGAGATCGGAGACTTCGATATCGGGAAGTATCAGAACGAATATACGGAATCCTCCGACAAGGACAGCACATACCTCGGCAGATTCATCGCCGCCGCTGTCGCTCAGAAGAGTATGGTGACATACCATATCTTCAAGTCCGGCAGCAAGCTCGCCGGCATCTCGATCGTAAAGAAAAGCAGAAAAGGGGGCAGCGAAAAATGAACTGGTTACAGCGGATAAAGGGAATAATATCCGGAATACTGCTGATAACAGCCGGGATAATATTTATCCTGCTGCCGGATATAAAATATGTGCTTCTTCTTGCTGGTCTTTTCATATATCTGCTGTTTTGCGGCGTCAGAATGATGATATATTATTTTACCATGGCACGGCTTATGGTGGGCGGGAAATCAATACTGTACAAGAGCGTGATACTGCTTGATCTGGCAATGTTCACCGCCTCGCTCACAAGTCTCAGTCCCGTATATCTCATACTGTACCTTGTGGGAATATACATGGCCGCGGGAGTGATTGATATTTTGAGGAGCCTTGAAGCAAAGAAGCTTGACGCACCGGAATGGAAGATCAAATTTGCGTCCGGACTTTTCAGCATACTGCTTGGAATAGCAGCGGGAATATCCGGGCTCCTGTTCAATTACCCGGAGATATCTGCGTTTATCTACGGCGGAGGTCTTATCTGGTCAGGCGTTGCCGGTATAGCATCGGCTTTCCGCCGCACCAAAAGTGTATATATCCAATAAAGAATTATGCGGTTTGCGATGACGAATAGAACTAATGAAAGGGCATATAACCTATGATTAAGTATAGGCTATATGCCCTTTTTTATGTTCTCTTGAAAAACATAATACCGAATATTTTTTCTGCGCCCGCCGGCATCTTTTGCGGCATATCCGGACGGATTCACGCATAGAAGCACATTGCCGTCATCAATTTCAGCCGTTTTCCTGAACGGAGAGCGGGCCACATTTCATGCGGTATGTATGATCGCATTTCTTCCACCATATATTCATTATGACAAGCGTTACCGCAATCTCTGCCGCAAATATCAGCGCTCCGATGATTGCCGATGTGATGACCGGAAGCCCGAAGCCGTGCATTGTCACACTTATTTTCGGAAGAATGAACTGCATCGTACAAAGAATGAAGAAAGGCAATATGTACAGCCATTCGAGCTTTGATTTGCCTGAGCACGACACTCCAAGGATCACCATAAGGCTGCCGACAGGCGCGGCTATCATGATATCCGCAAGCGCCTGCGGGACCCAGCACAGCGCGGCGATCGTTATGATGATAAGGTCGTATATAAGCGACAAGCCTGCCGTGAATACTGTCGGCACAACCGTAAAAAGCGTTTTCGCAAAGGGCAGAGACGAGTAAAACTTTCCCCTTATGATCGAAACGGTCCCGCTGAGGCAGAACACCACTATCCCTATCTGTCCGGTAGCCGCTGCCGCTATCATCGACATATAATCGTCACTTTCCGGGACCTCCGGCTCGAGAACCGACGCGATCATTACTCCCACGATTATGACCGCGCTTAACAGAGCAAGCAGCGGATTGAACGATACTTTCAGATATAATTTCAGCGCTTTTCCGAAGTTTTTCATAGTTTTCACCTCAACTGTCCCACCGGTTCTTCCGGTAGTGTGCGAAATAAACGTTTGATGATACCGCGACAAGCACCGCTCCCGCTATGCCTGTGACAAGGTGCGGGATAAGGCTGTCTGACAGCATGGGGAGCAATATTGTGCAGCTGCCTGTTATTGCAAACATCGTGATAACCGAGCCTGCGCCGAGCACAAATTCATTCTTCGCGGGAAGCATGAATGTAACGATGCCGGCAGCCGCAATATTCGACACGACAAGCGCGATCACCGCGGACAGTCCGCCGTGTATCTTTGCGATACCCGCGATGTCGAGCAGAAGCGCCGCAGTGCCGAACAGAAGCATCGAAAGAAGTTCGGAGTTAT
>CAMOKN010000010.1 GCA_946617595.1 uncultured Clostridia bacterium | reverse complement strand
GAAAGGCATATCCTCCTGATGAAGTATGCGCGAAACGACACCCTTGTTTCCGTGGCGGCCTGCCATCTTATCGCCGACAGAGATCTTTCTCTTCTGCGCGATATAGCAGCGCACAGCCATATTTACACCTGCGGCAAGCTCGTCGCAGTTCTCTCTTGTGAATACTTTTACATCAACGATAACGCCGCTCTCACCGTGAGGAACTCTCAGTGAGCTGTCGCGCACTTCTCTTGCCTTCTCACCGAAGATAGCTCTGAGCAGTCTCTCTTCTGCGGTAAGCTCAGTCTCGCCCTTGGGCGCTACCTTTCCGACAAGGATATCGCCGGAATGCACTTCGGCGCCTATTCTGATGATGCCGTTCTCATCAAGATCCTTCAGAGCGTCCTCGCCGAGGTTCGGGATATCTCTTGTTATCTCTTCCGGTCCGAGCTTTGTATCACGGCATTCAAGTTCATATTCCTCAATATGGATCGAGGTATAAACATCGTTATATACAAGTTTTTCGTTTATAAGGACAGCGTCCTCGTAGTTATAGCCTTCCCATGTCATGAAGCCGATAAGCGCATTCTTACCGAGCGAGATCTCGCCCTGGCTGGTTGCCGGACCGTCGGCAATGACTTGTCCTTCCGTAACGTGGTCACCCTTGTTCACGATAGGTCTCTGGTTCACGCAGGTGCCCTGGTTGGAACGCTTGAACTTGATAAGCTTATACTTCTTTTCCTGACCGTCTGAATCGCTCTTTATGCAGATCTCATCGGCGGAGACTTTTGTTACCGTACCGTCTTCCTTCGCAAGAACACACACTCCCGAGTCAACGGCAGCCTTGTATTCCATACCTGTACCGACGATAGGATTCTGTGTTACCATGAGCGGAACTGCCTGTCTCTGCATATTCGCACCCATAAGAGCACGGTTCGCGTCATCGTTCTCAAGGAAGGGTATCATTGCAGTAGCCACCGATACGACCATCTTAGGCGATACGTCCATGTAATCGACCTGATCTCTCGGAACTTCAAGGATCTCGTCCTTGCGTCTTGCCGTAACGCGTTTTCTCTTGAACTTGCCCTCTTCATCGAGAGGCTCGTTTGCCTGAGCTATGGTGTAGAGATCCTCCACATCGGCGGTCATATAAACAACTTCATCGAGCACCTTTCCGGTAGCTCTGTCCACCTTGCGGTACGGAGCCTCGATAAAGCCGTATTCGTTTATCCTTGCAAATGATGCAAGATAGGAGATAAGTCCTATGTTAGGACCTTCAGGAGTCTCGATAGGACACATACGTCCGTAGTGGGAATAGTGAACGTCACGTACTTCAAATCCCGCACGGTCACGCGAAAGTCCTCCGGGTCCGAGTGCTGAAAGTCTTCTCTTGTGAGTAAGCTCGGCAAGAGGATTGTTCTGATCCATGAACTGTGAGAGCGGCGAAGAACCGAAAAATTCTTTTATTGCTGCTACCACAGGTCTGATGTTCACGAGGTCGTTGAGCTTTATTTTTTCGGTATCCTGCTGGAGCCCTATTCTTTCTCTTATAACACGTTCCATTCTCGTGAAGCCGATCCTGAACTGATTCTGGAGCAGCTCGCCGACAGAACGGATACGTCTGTTTCCGAGGTGGTCGATATCATCTACATTTCCGACTCCCTCACAGAGATTGATGAAATAGCTTACGCTTGCATAGATATCATCAACTGTGATGTGCTTGGGGACAAGCTCTTCCGCTCTTTCCCTGATAGCGTTCTCGATATCCTCTGCCGAGTCGTTCTCATCGAGTATCTCACGGAGAACAGATGCGTAAACGCGCTCGTTTATACCATACTTAAGAGGATCTATCTCCTCCGGGATATACGGTCTGATATCAACGGTGCCGTTTCCGATAACTTTTACGATGCCGTTTTCAGTATCGAGGAATACCTCAGTAACGCCTGCCTGCTCGATCTCGGCAGCTCTGTCGGCGGTAAGAGTCTCGCCCTCTTCGGCGATCATTTCACCGGTAAACGCATTGAATACGGGCTGTGCAAGCTTATGTCCCGCGATCCTGTTTGCAACACCGAGCTTCTTGTTGAATTTGTATCTTCCGAAGCGCGAAAGATCGTATCTCTTCGGGTCGAAGAAGAGATTATTGAGGTGGATCTCGGCTGATTCAACTGTCGGAGGCTCGCCCGGACGGAGCTTCTTGTACACTTCAAGCAGAGCTTCTTCCTTATTCTTGGTGGTATCCTTCTGGAGAATAGTCTGACGGATACGCTCGTCCTCGCCGAAGAACGAGAAAAGCTCCTCATCTGTGCCTTTTCCGAGCGCACGCACAAGGGTAGTAGCGGGGATCTTTCTGTTTTTGTCTATACGGACATAGAAGATGTCATTGCTGTCCATCTCATATTCGAGCCATGCACCTCTGTTAGGTATAACCTGCGAAGTGAAGAGCTTCTTACCCGTTTTATCATACTCAAAGCCAAAGTAAACACCCGGCGAACGGACGAGCTGAGATACTATTACTCTCTCGGCGCCGTTTATAACGAATGTTCCGCTGTCCGTCATCAGTGGGAAATCTCCCATGAAGATCTCGCTTTCCGCGACCTCACCCGTTTCTCCGTTACGCAGTCTTGCTTTTACTCTCAGCGGAGCGGCATAAGTAACATCACGTTCTTTGCACTCCTCGATGGTGTACTTGGGCGTTTCGTCGATCCTGTAACCGACGAAGCTCAGCACAAGCTTGCCGTTTGAATCGGTTATGGACGAAATATCGTTGAAAACTTCCTTGATACCCTCGTCCAGAAACCATTGATACGAGTTCTTCTGGATCTCAATAAGATTCGGCATTCCGATGACCTCATTGATCTTTGAAAAACTCATTCGGGTAGTTGTACCCATCTGCACCGGCTTTACATTCACCATTGGCTTAGATCACTCCTTATTTTTTTGAAAGATAGTCATACAGGCATACTGCACAAAGGGCGGCTTCCGCCTTTGTATGGTATAGCCTAAAATCACACGGAAAACAATCTGTTTCGGTTAGTATGACCATTATAATTCAGTATTTTATTATATATCAAATCAAGAAAAATGTCAAGTAAAATTTTTACTTTTTTTGGAATTTTTTATTTTTCTTTTAATCTCCACGAAATAAGAACACTATTATTATATTGGCGCGGCGACGCAGGAGCCGCAAAAAGGGGTGTGGGGGCACTGCCCCCACACAAAAAGAAATTCCCCTCCCCCGGGGAGGGATCAGGGGTGTGGGAAGGTACTGTTCCCATATATTCCGTAAACGCGATAACCGTCCGCATTTTGTTTAAAATAAACAATTTTCAACTACAATTTTTTACGGAAATAAACTGCAAAAAAATGTCCAAAATTTTTCAAAGCCCTTGATATTTAACGGCAGATACTGTATAATATTAAAGGTCAGATACAATATTCCGGAAAACGGAGTGTATGTACCAACGAAAATTTATTTATTGGAGGAATCTCACAATGGCAGTTAAAGTTGCAATCAATGGTTTCGGTCGTATCGGTCGTCTCGCTTTCAGACAGATGTTCGACGCAGAAGGCTATGAGATAGTTGCTATCAACGATCTTACAAAGCCCTCTATGCTCGCTCACCTTCTCAAGTATGATACCGCACAG
>CAMOKN010000009.1 GCA_946617595.1 uncultured Clostridia bacterium | reverse complement strand
TTGAGCTTGCGGCGAAGAACCTTCTTGTGTTCCTCGTCACAATCGAGCTGCTGCCAGAACTCGTCTGTTGTTATCTTGGTGAGATCCTTTGTGTACAGAGCTATGAGCATACGCTTGAACAGAGGTGTGCGCACCTCATATTTTGTTTCAGTCGTTTCTTTGATAAGATCGTTGTAGGCTTTGCCAAAGAGCTTTCTGAGGTATTCAGGGCTGATGATCGTCAGGCTCTGAGCTTCGGTATATGTCGCTTTGTTGCCGTCCGGGTCGTAATGGCTTACAGACTTGAATTTCGTGTCCTTAAGTTCTCCGGAAGCAGCGGACGAAAGCTCCGCCTCGATCTCTTTCTTACGCTTGTTGAGATTTGCAACCTTGTCAGTGATCTCGACAAGCTCAGCTATAAGTGCATTATAGTCCGTCATTCCGACACCGCCTTTCCGAGTGCAGCAGCACATTTCGGGCATATCTCAATGCCCCTGTACTTCTTTGCGTGGAGCTTATCACCGCAGAACCGGCACTGCGGTGCGTGCTTCTCGATCACGATCTTCCCGCCGTCGCTGTAGATGTCGATAGGGGTGTTCGCGTCTATCCCCGTATCGAAGGCAAGCGTCTTCGGGATCGTGATCCCGCGCTTTGATGTTACCTTTTTGTGAAACATAGTCATACCTCCTTGAATCGTTCCTCACTCTGCATTATCGGGCTTGTGACCGTCGCTTGTGGAAGCGGCTGCATTAAGGAAACTGCTTATTTGCAAGCGTCCGTACTTGCTTTGGGCAGTTTCCGCACTGCGTCGTGCAGCGCGGCTGGAGCAGTGCTCCCGTAGATTATGTTATATTATCCAGTTTACCGACAACAGTGGCAGTTGCGATTGCCGCTATACACGCAGCGTCTTTGATGATGTCAACCGTGAAGTCCTCAGAGCCCGAGCTTATAAGTGCGAAAAACGCTATTAGAAAGACTAACGAGCAGACGGTCTGTTTGTATTTAAATACTGTTTTAGGGTGTATGTAATAGCATTTAAACATTTTTCAAATCAACTCCCTTGAGGTCTATGCTCATAGCCTTTGCCATTTCAGCAAGTCCGGCGAGATCATAGTGCTCGTTCTCGTAAGCATTGGTGAAAAGTCTGACTGCACCGCGAACACCTTCAACGCTCTGAGCGACCTTATGCAAAAACTTGATCTCTGAGCTCCCGGGCGCGAGCATAGGAAACAGCATTACTATATCATCCTGCTTTACGTCGGTCGTCTGAATGAACGGACGCTGCCATGCACGGTTATTGACCTGTCTGTATATCTCGCGGGTCTTTCCTTCAATACGTTCCCGGATACCGTTATTGCCTATGAGGGCAACACCGAGTGTCTGATCATAACTGTCGAAGTAATCCGCTATGGAGCGGAGTGTTTCTATCGCTTGGAACGTAAGGAGCTGGGCTTCATCAACTATGACCACCATGCCGTCGTGGAGCTTGGAAACTATCGAGAACCACATATCGTCCGTCGGCTGAGACACCGGGACGCCGAGACGTAGTGCAAGGAGCTTCAGGACAGCTTTAGCGGACTTCGCGGCAGGATTAGCGGTTATCACTATCGTGTTTACCTCGTTATCCTTCCGATACTGCTGTATCGCTTTGGTCTTCCCGACACCTGCGTCCCCTGTGGCAATAGCGAAACCACCCTTGATGTGGCATCTTTGGATAGTGGTGTAGATCCTGTAGCTTGTGGAGATCGGCGCGTATTCGATCTCCTTGAACGAACCGACAGCAGCATCTTTTACTGCGAAATATTTTTCGAGCTTGAAGAGCTGACGCTGTTCATTGGCTCCATAAGTGCCGCTCTTGATCTGAGATATTGCCGAAGCGCTTACTCCGACAAGCTCGGCGGCTTTGTTCTGACTGCCGACCTCGGTAACGAGTTCATCAAATCTTTTAAGTAATTCTTCTTTGCTCATAGACTGTTTCTCCTTTTCAGTGCATTGGCGTTCATACGGTCAAGGTCGATCGTGATGCTATCGACGCTTTCAAATATCGGGTTTTCTTCCTTAGCCTTATCCGAGAAAACAGGCTTGAAGCTGTTAGGCATATCAATGTGGAACCTGCCCTCGGTTTTGTTACGCTCTGCTTTTGCAAGTGTAGCGTGAAGGAAGTCAACTCGCTCATCGGAGCTGAGTTTGTCGGTAAGTCCTTTCTTGTAGTTTCGGATAAGCTTTTCGGCAGCAACGCGGGTTTTCTCAAATTCTGCGATATCTTCGTTGTTTTCGGTTATGTACGGGATGTTGATAACGTCGTTGAGCTGCCATGTTGTAAGATACTGGTCAGTGCCGAACTCATACACACGAACTTCATTGATGTTAGCCGGGTCGTATCTGACATATACTGTCTTATCACCGTTCCACAACGTGGCTTCTTTACCGCTGTACCACAGCTTTTCACCCGCGAAGTTTACAAATACGCCGTTGCGCTTTACGATCTGAGGCTTGGTAACTCTTGCCAGCAGGATATTCAGATCGTCGTTGCTCTGAGGACGGCGGATAACAGTGCGCTTTGCACTTTCGTTCCAGACCTCGATACGGCTCATGCCTTTATAGCGGCGTTCCTTACCTCCGTAAGGCTCAACGTTGTAATCGTAATTGATAAGCTGTTCGAGCAGATCGCGTATCTGCTGATCTTCCGGGACGATACCCTTTTTGAGCTTGTACTTGAGGCTTTCCGGACGTTCGAGTATTGTACCGCCGCAGAACGTCTCCATTATTCTTGAAATGTGGTTCTTGAATGTACCGAAGAAGCGTTCTATCGGCTTTGCTTTTGCGTTGCGCACTTCTGCATTGTACATTTTGATGCCGAGGGACTGTAAGATCGTAGGTGGAAGTTCTTCCTTGTTCCAGTCTTTCTTACGTCGATGACCTCTGCCACCGAGGTCGTGAGTGAGAAACTCGGAACCATTGTCTACATATATGGACTGCGGTATTCCATAGTGTATTATGCCGTGCCTGAGCGCGAGCAGCGTTGACTGCGAAGACGGGTTCTCTGTCACATTCCAACCGACAAGCACGCCGCTTTTGGCATCAAAGAATGCTGTCAGATACAAACGATGTGTCCTGCCATTCTCACCGGCTGTGATAAAATCGACTGTGTGGTTATCCGCTACCCATATACCGTTAGCCTCAAAGTCTTCATACAGACGCTCGACATACGGTATGTAACCGTCTTTCATAGCTTTTTCACCTTGTCTTGAAAGAACAACTACCGCCTCCGGGAGAGCTTCAGCCATTCTGCGGAATGTGCGTTCACATGGAATGTTACCGTACAGTTCCGGACGGAACTCCAGCGTCCATTCTTTCATAAGCTCGTAGCATCGCGAGACCGGCAGACACCGTTCATCAAGGTAGAAGTGAAAGAACGCATCACTGAGTATGTCTATGTCTGTACCTTCAATCTTGTTTTTCCCTTTGTTTGATCCGCCGCGATTATCCACGAGCCCAGAAAGATCTCCGTCCTGATATGCTTTGTTTTTGCGGTAGAGAATAGACTTGCTGATATTGATATCGGGGCGTTCAGACCTTACTTTCAGGCAGTAGCTGTCATCGATCTCGGACTTCTTCATTTCTCCGGAATGATCTGCGCGGTAGAGCTGCCACTCTTCCAGTATTCTCTTCCATACCACGATCTGTTCGCGCTGCGCCACCGAAAATTCTTCGAGAGACTTCTTAGGCTTGAAGGACTTAGGCTCTTTCAGCGGTTTCAAGCCGTTTATAGAGCGTATGCGGTTAGTGTATAACCACTGTTCGCGGTCTGTGAGCTCGGAAAGCGGGATAAGATACTCTTTTTGGTTGTTGGCGGCTGTAGGTGCTTCAACAGCCCTTATTTTTCCGTCAAGAATAGATTTCTGTATGTACTGTAAGCTGCACCCTCTCAGCTCCGCGAGTTCTGATGTGCTGCAATAGTTAGGCAAAAATATCGCCTCCTTGCACTATTGACAAATTTTGTGTTTTCTGATATACTCTTATTTGGAGCCAGTCTGTTCAAGCGCGTCTATCATCTCCTGATAAATGCACTGAACTTCGGTTAAGGCGCTTAAAGATGCCGCCAGCACTTTCACCTTTAACCGTGGCTCTATTTTTGTTCTTGCGACAAACGTGTGCATACTGTTTGCGTCGCCGATCAGATCACCGACGATGCGGGTATAAATAGCACGAAGCTCTCCGTTGTGCGCGGTAGTATCGCCGTAGCCGATAACCTGAACCATTTCCATATACAGGTCACGAACATCGTTCAGCAAACTCAGGGACGCAGAAAGCAGTCCGATCTTCACCAGCGGAGATATGTCCGTCTTGGATATGAGCTGATGCATACTGCTCACATTGTCGATCTTGTTGTGGATCATACGCATATACACGGCGCGGATCTCTGTTTTCCTCATAGTTTCACCTTCCTTCGGGGCTGACATCATCAGTACGGGTAGCCCGTCTCCCGCAGACCGCCGTTTCCGGCGGTTTCGTCATTCCGCTTTCTGTATGAACTTCTTGGCTATGTAGTCGAATACTCCGAACCACGTTCCGTTTACGCTGACGTTTCCGACAGTGCCGCTGTCACCGTCTATGGTAACGGCTGCAAGAGGAAAACCGCCGTGCTCTCTGTAGTATTCGGCAAGTATGCGCTTCTTTTCCGCTATTGACATCACGATACCCTCCTTTCCGGCTCCCGCTCGAGAAGAGCATCAACGCTGCATCGGAGTGTATCAGCGATCCTTTCGGCTACATCAAGCGACGGGAGCGCGGAGCCGTCCTCATATCGGGATATTGCCGCTTGTGTAACTTCCACCTTCTTGGCGAGCTCGACCTGTGTAATACCCCGGTCAGATCTGAGCCGTCTGAGCCCTCTGCTAAACATATCAAAGACCTCCTTTCGCGGCTACGACGCTGTAAAACTTGGATAAAGCTGTATCTCTGTCCACGCTGTAGCGTCCATTGTTGACCCCGCATTTGTCGAAGTCTAAGTCCCATACAACATACGGTTCGGGACAATCCGGGTCCGAATTGACCGCGAATACGGTTCCTTTACGCATCTTTTCGATACGATAATTCTTTATTGTGCTGCCGATCGTAAGCATTTTAACTCCTTTCCGCCGATGATCTCGACTAAGTGCTTTGCTGTGGTGCGGACGAAGCCGTCATAGAACGTGCGTCCGCATATCTCTTGGTTTATGTAGTAATTGCCGCTCCGGTAACGTTTGATAAGCCATACCTTCTTGTCGTTCCAGCGGTCTTGAACCCGGGTGATGTTCATTTTCATGCCCCCAGTTCTCCGCAGTCCTCACTCACAACACCGTCGCAGTAAAGACCGCCGTTATCGTGAGCAAGATACATTGTTTCGAGGAATGCTGCCAATACTTCGGCAAAGTTGTCATCGTCGGTATAGAAGTCAAGCTCCTTGTCAGAGTCGGCATCGCCGTCCGCGATTCCGTTGGTGAGCCAGTAGTCAATGTGCTCTTCGTTGTTGCAGCTCCGGGCGAGAAGATCTATCGCGCGGAGAAGTTCTAAGCGTTCGGGTTTGTTCATATTGTTTCCTCCTATCTGTAAAGACGCTTCATATACCGCCAGATCGCCGTCTGACTGATATGAATGCCCAAGCCCTGTAGATAATGCTGTATGTCGGAGTAACTGTAACGGTCTGTCATGAGCATTTCATCAACCATCTGACGGGCTTCATCGTCAAGAGATGTGATTTTACAGGGATATTCTTTCCTGTGCGGCTTTGGTGACGCTATCTCCATATACCGCAGATTGGATATATGATCTGTAGGTGCGGGATTTGTAAATAAAGGCACAATCTGCTTCATAACCTCTGTGACAACGGCTGTTGCGGTCGCCGTGACCGTCTTCGTGATGATCTCCTCGATATTGCCGCTGAAATAACCGCCGGTCTTACGGATAGCCGGAAGGACTTCCGACGTTACCCAGCGCTTGAACTTCTTCGCCTCCGGCAGCTTGCTCGACATTATCAGCGAATACAAGCCGCTTTCGTTGATAACAAGCATTCCACGATTACTTTCAAAACTGTCGATTTGGCAGTTTTGCTTATCATCGTCATCGACGTGCTTCTTTAAAGCTCCGAACGTGTCTGCATACCCAAGAGCTTTTGCCACGTCCTTACCTACGAACCACGGTTCGCCGTCAATGGTAAGGGTTCTGATCTGCCCGAACTGAGGGCTGTTGAAAATCGTTACTTCGTTCATAATTAGTACCTTTCATTTCATTTTTGGTTGTTGACAAGTCCTCTGCTATGTGATATACTTGTTCTATCAATAGAATAAAGGAGATGTTTCCATGAAGTTGAATCCGGATTGCATAAGAGATATTCTGCTGTCTATCGAGGAAGAGTATATATCAGATGATTGGCTTAAATTTGACTCAAATAACTATACTGCGTATAAGAGATTGAAGAAGTATGAATATGATGTTGTGAATTATCATCTTGATTATTGTAATAAAAATGGTCTTCTTTTCGATTATTCGAGAAATATGATGCTTGCACATATTGTTAAGGATCTATCGCCCAAAGGACATGAGCTGTTAGAAAACATACGTTCTGATAATAATTGGAATAAGGTTAAAGAACGTCTTTTTAAAGCCGGATCATTTACTATACAGACAATTATTCAGATTGCCGCTTCCGTTGTTACAGAAGCTATTAATAAGAACTTACCCATTTGAGTTTGAAGGGGTATGAACGACAAACTCGCCGTTTAGTTTCAATATATCCGGTAAAAACTCGATTGTAACTTTGGGCATTCCGTTGCTGTTCAGCGATGCCACGAAATTTAATACAGAGTTCGCCATTTCAACACCGTCAATCTTAAGACTTTTTTTATCCTTCAGATGATCTATCTCAATTACCACTTTTGTTCACCTCCCTTTTTGCAAAAAGCTTGTCAAGGGGCAAATCGGGAAAGATGCTGTGTATAGCAGTTTTCTCGCTTTCCTTGAATCGGCTTTCGCCGACAAGCTTCTTACTTAATGCACGGGGCGTTATATGCAGCTGCTCCGCGATGTCCCGTTTAAGGACTTCCTGCCGTGCTATTTCGGCTTCCAGTGCCGGATAGCACGATTGTTTTTTCTTGTGAATGTCACTCGCCACCTTTCGGAACTGTTTTATTTGACAACTTCCATATTGCGTGATATAATATCTGTGGATTACTGCGTCCGCTGATATTAACCATAGTTATATTATATCTAACCAAAGTTAGATTGTCAAGAGTAAAATCTAACTTTGGTTAGATTTTGTCAACGTGCACAAATTACGATGGGAGTTATTGTTAATTTTGGAGGTATTATGTTTTGGGAAAGACTAAATGTGCTGTGCAAAGAAAGGGGTATTAAACCTAATAATGTTGCACAAGCTATTGGAGCATCAACAGCAACGGCAACAAAATGGAAAAAAGGTGCAGTACCTAATGGCGAAACACTGGTGAATATCGCAGACTATTTTGAATGCTCTATTGATTATCTTATGGGGAGAACAAATTACAGAAGTGTAGCGTTAGGTAGTGAAGTAAATTATATACGACTGTATGATTCTTCTGTATCCGCCGGAACGGGTCTTGATATCGACTACACGACATCTGAGGAAATTGAGGTAAACGAGGACACGGAAGGTGCTGACTTTGCTGTGCGTGTATCCGGCGACAGTATGGAACCGAGGTTTTATAGCGGAGATATTGTTCTCGTGGAATCCACACCCTCGGTCGAGGTTGGAGAGATCGGCATATTTATTCTCAACGGTCAGGCATTCATCAAAGAGCTCGGCAGAGGTGAGCTGATATCCTTGAATAGCAGATATGACCCGCTTCGGATAAAGGAAGATGACAGTATTTACTGTCAAGGTCGTGTGATCAAGGTATTGAATATGAAAAAAGGCGCATAAGTGCCGCTGTATATCGTTTATAACCGTCCTCCGGGGCGGTTATTTTTATTTCTGTCAAAAATCAGTGACACAAAAAAATACCATAGATTTTTGGTATATGCAGGGTGAAATGTATGTTATTATACTGATATGAGGTATATTTTTAATGGTATAATACCTTTTAAATAGCGATTTTGAGAGGAAAACCCTATGGAAGAGATCCTAAACCATATCTACAGTACAGTTTTAACGCTCGGTATCGGCGTTGTCGGCTTCTTCGTGAAGCGCAGTTTTGACAGTATCGACACGAAAGCCGGTAAAGACGAGGTCAAAAAAGCTGTTGAAGATATAAAGGCGCTGCGTGAGGAGCTGGAAGAAAAAAGCCCCTACGGAGAAGTTCAGCGGCTTGCAGACGATATAAAGAACTTCCGCAGGGAATACGCCACCAAAGAGGAGCTTAAGGAAATACGCTCACAGATGAACGAGGTCAAGGCGAGTGTGGAATTTCTGAAAGAAAATGCTGTCCGGAAAAGCGATTTTGTAAGGGTCACAGCAGATATAACAAGCAAAATCGACGATCTTTCGTCGTATCTGAGAGGTAAACTGTAATGAACGCAATGGAAATAAACGAAAATATCAAGCGCGGCAGGTTTGTTAAGAACAATGGTCGCATTCTCCGTGCAATAAATGTGCTCAGAACAGCGTATGTATCGCTTGCAGACCTTTATCTCGGTATTTCCACTGATGTCAGGGAGAATGAATATGCTGATTCTATCAACTATCTGACGGAGATCGGATATATCAAGCTCCGCCACAAGAAGACAAAACAGGAAAGCACGCTTGCGGATGACAGCCTTTCAGATCTTGAAGCCAAACTTACGGCTGACGGTATAAAGTTTCTCGCCGGAAAGCTCGATGATGACTGTGTGGAGAGGTAAGCTATGAGCAGAAAACGCAACCGGAAGCACAGCAAGATCGACCGCCTGCCGCCGGATCTTAAGTCTGCGGTGGATATGATGCTGCAGGGCGATGCGACATATGCTGATGTAGTCGATTTTATCAGAGATAACGCGGGTGTTGAGATCTCGACCTCGGCTGTATGGAGATATGCCAACGGGCTGAACGCTACCGTTCAGGAGCTCCGGCTTATACAGGAAAATATGAGGGTGATCTCCGAGGAAATGGACAGACACCCCGATCTCGACACTTCCGAGGCAATATCGCGGCTGCTGTCATATCAGATGATAAACGCACTTCAGAACATACCGGAGGAACAGTGGCAGAACGTAGCTCTCGATAAGCTGCTTACCAACGCCACCGGGCTTATGAAAGCGGTGAGCTACAAGAAGGGTATGGACATCAAGGTTCAGAGCTTCAAGGACGCTGCTTACGATGTTATGAAGGAAGATATATTCAAGGCTCTCGCGACTGAACGTCCCGATCTATACCGTCAGCTCGCCGAGTACATCAACAGCAAGGATAAAGAAGAATGATATATGTAGTTACCACGATAAGCACTAAAGAACTTGACGCAGCGGCAATGCTCCGACGTTCCGGGTACGAAGCGTATGTGCCGAGAGCAATGCGCCGGGTGCGCAAAGGAAAAGAATGTTACTACACAGCCGAGGTCATGTTTGACGGATATGTGTTTGTATCGCTCCCGGGAGAACTTACCGCCGATGATTACTACAAGATCAGGTCAGTTAAGCTCATAGGCAACTTCCTGAGCAAACGAGCGGCACTCTCCATTGAGGAAGAAGAGTACATCAGAATGATGTGCAACAACGGTCAGAACGTAGGTGTAAGCAGCGGGTACGTCAAGGGCGGTAAGCTGTATATCACAGACGGCTGGCTGAAACAGTTTGAAGGCAAGATTGTGCGCTGGTCAGTCCGGCAGCATAAAGCTACCGTGGAGCTGACACTTCACGGAGAACCGCACAGGATCACTTGTACGGTGGATATTACGAAATGATTTCGTACAGAGACTTTCCAAAGCGTGTCACGGACGACACGCAGTCAGAGAAGTCTCAAAGAAAACAGCTTGAAGCGGAATTGACTTTGGTGAGTACCTCCCGGTCATGGCTGAAAAGCTCAAATCTGGGAATTCGATTTTAAACAAAATCGGAACGGCGAAGCACGTTTAATTTCGGATGCCGTTTAAATTTGTCAGAAAGCTGTTTAAATTCGTTTTAAGACATTTAAGAATATAAAATCACTAATATAAGGAAAAGTCTCTCAGAAACGCTCTGAGGGGCTTTATTTTGAATCATACGAAAAGCGAGGTGCAAAGCAATATGAAAACATCGAAGAAAAAGAGTATAGAAAGCCTTAAAAGCGCGCTCGATTCTGCAAAGACAAACGCAGAAAGCGGCACTATGAACGGGTTTAAACGGCTTTGCGCCGCATATATCTCCACGGGCGACGCTAAACAGCGCGAACGGGCTATCAGCAAAGTCTTACGGCAGGAAAAACAACTGAATGAGATGCTGCGGCAGAACGACGATATACTGATAGCCGATATAGAGAAAGCTATGACGGAGCTTGCCACCGGCTGCACCGTCACGGAGACGCGGATCCGCACGGGCGCGGGCGGCAAGACTGTCGAAAAGATCGTGAAGCAGCTCCCGCCCAATCAGGCGGCGGCGGAGTTCCTGCTTATCAACAAGGCTTCAGACCGCTTCGCACGTAATCCCGAGGTAAAGAAAGCAGACGGAGAAGGCAGGCTTTCAGAGGTGCTGGAGGCGATAAGAAATGTCAGATGATAAGCTTATTCTGACAGGAGGTCAGGCGGAGACTACCCAGAGTGCGTCACGGATGACGCACGAACAAAGTAGTCTCCAATTTACAGCGAAACAGCAGGAGCTTATGTCGATGTTCAAGCACGGGCAGCTCCACCGTCTGAATCTTCTCGAAGGCTCGGTACGTTCCGGGAAAACATGGATATCGCTTATACTTTGGCAAGCATGGATCGCGGAGCAGCCTAAAAACCGGTTTTACCTTATGACCGGAAAGACACTGCAAACACTTAAGCGTAACTGCTTGCTTCCGCTTCAGGAGCTTATCGGAGAGAATAACTTTGACTTTTCTCTCAGCGCCAAAGAAGGAAAAATGTTCGGCAGAACTATAATGCTTGAAGGAGCCAATGATGCTAAATCCGAGTATAAGATCAGAGGTATTACACTCGGTGGAGCGTATGCTGATGAGCTGACGCTCTATCCCGAGGATTTCTTCACTATGCTGCTCTCCCGTCTCTCGGAAACCGGAGCAAAGCTTATAGCGACCACAAACCCCGATAATCCGGGACACTGGCTGAAAAAGAAATACATAGATGTTCCTGATATCAATATGCTGTGCATCAAGTTCCTGATCGGCGATAACACGACGCTGGATCCAGAATATGTAAGCAGCATTAAAAGGGAGTATCAGGGTGTTTTCTATGACCGCTTTATCCTTGGAAGGTGGGTAACTGCGGAAGGCGCGATATACACGACTTTTGCGAACGACCCGAAGCATTTCATCATCTCCGTGCCTCCCTCCGATCTCGCTATAGTCACTATCGGCTTCGATTTCGGCGGTAACGGTTCCGCTCACGCCGGTGTCTGTACAGGAATTACCCGCGGATATCAGCAGGTCGTGACGCTCGATGAATACTACCGAAAGCAGGTGATCTCTCCGGAGACGCTTATCACCGATATATGCGACTTTATCGTGCGCTGTCAGCGGAAATACAAGGTGTTTGACGCTTACTTCGACAGCGCCGAAACTACGCTTATCGAGGGCGTGCGCCGGGCGGTGTCCAAGCGCAAAATAAAATGCAACATAAGAAACGCACGAAAAGGCGCTATACTTGACCGCATACGGTTCTATCAGATGCTGCAAGGTACGGACAGATACAGGATCCTTGACTGCTGCCCTCACACGATAGAAGCGTTTTCCAGTGCCGTATGGAAGAAGACAAAGGACGGTTCGGACGAACGTCTTGATGACGGCACGGTGAACATTGATAATCTCGATGCTCAGGAATACAGCACCGAGACCTATCAGGAGATCATCGGACGTGTCGAAAACTACAACTACGGAGGATAACAAATGAGCATATACAGCGAGATAAAACAGGCGTTCCCGACGCTGCCGATAGCGGATATCTCGGACTATTACACAAACGAGATAGAGTACGCGAAACGGGTATATCAGGGCTCACCGCAGTGGAAGACGGTCAAGTCCTCCGGACTCAAGCAAAAGACCCGTAAGCGTGCGCTCACGGGTATGGCAAAGGTCGTATGCGATAAAATGGCAGCTCTTACGTTCTCGGAGCAGTGTGACATTGAATGTCCGGAGTATCAGGAAGTCATCGACAATATACTTTCGGATAACAGATTCAACAGCAAGTTTCCTGAATGGCTGTCCCGTGCGTTCGCACTCGGCGGCGGAGTTCTCAAGGTCAATATCATCGACAGAGGGATCACGATCAACTATCTGAACGCAGATGTGTTTTTTCCTACAAAATGGGATAACAGGCATATAACCGGCGGCATCTTCCGAACAACGATGACTGCCGGAAAAGATCACTACACGATATTCGAGAACGTTATTACAACGCCCGCAGGGCTTGCAATGGAGAACAGAGCGTTCAAAAGCGACAGCAAAAGCAGTCTCGGTTCTCCTGTCGATATTTCCGAAGTACTTCCGGGAACGGAGCAGAAAACCGATTTTTACGGTATTAAAACTCCGCTTTTCACCTATTTCAAGCCCGCTATCGGAAATAATAAGTGCTTTGACCTGCCGCTCGGAATACCAATATTCGCTAACTGCTACGATACGTTGGAGATGATAGATGTCGTATTTGACAGCTTACAGCGTGAGTTCATTCTCGGCAAAAAGCGTATCATTATCCCGGAGCAGTTTGTGCAGCTCGTCACAGGCATAGACGGCGAACAGCACCGCTACTTCGATGTTGACGATGAGATCTATCAGGCATTTATGGGCGACTCCGAAAAGCTTGGTATCAACGATATTTCGGTTCAGCTGCGCGTTCAGGAGCACTGCGACGCTATGAACTATCTGCTGAACCTTCTCGCTTCGCAGCTCGGCTTGTCGGTGGGTTCGCTCTCGTTCGACAAATCTGACGGGCTGAAAACCGCGACCGAGGTCGTAGCAAACGAACGCGACACTATGCGTACGGTCGAGAATCAGAAGAATATCATCACCGAATGTATCAAGGAGCTTTGCGAAAACATAATCGCAGCGTATTGCTATATAATGGGCTTAAATCCCATTGAGCATACCGTAACGGTAACTTGGAAGGATAACGTGATCGCGGACGATGACACCCGCATACAGCGCAACATCGAGCTTGTGGGCGCGGGTCTGCGGTCGAAGCTCAGAGCACTGACCGATATCAACGGCTATGACGATGAATCGGCAGCCAAAGAACTCGCGGTGATAAACGGCGAGCAGCCTTCCGGCGGTGGTGTACTTGACAATCTTTTCGGAGGAAATGAATGAACAAGATACAGGCTATGGAGCTTGCAAGCGGGCTTACCCGCCTGATAACAGGTATGGAAGATGAGCTTTTGCAGAACATTGCCGCTTATCTGCTTGCCGGGAAGGTTGACAGCTCCACATCAAAGTGGAAGATACGGAAGCTCGCGGAACTCGGAAAGCTGCACCAAAAGAACATCGAGACGATAACGTCCTATGCTAAGGAACAGCGGGAGATTGCGGAGCTGACGGTAAAGCTTGCGGCGGTGGACGCGATGCAGGACACGGAACGCGGTTTCCGGAAAGCCGTGATCGCGGGACTTGTCACCGACGCGGCGGACGGAACTATGGACAGCACCATGAACGCTATCATCGGCACTCTGACGAAGCAGGCGAAGAACGACCTGAACATCGTCAACACCACGATGCTGTATAAGGCTCGGGATGCTGCCGGAAAGGCTGTGCGCGATGCGGCGCAGCTCGCGAACAAGCAGGAGTTTGTCGATATGCTGAACAAGGCGGCGGGACAGGTCGTTACCAATACCGAAACAATGACGGCAGCGGTCAGCAAATGCCTTAAAGATATGGCAAACAAGGGCATTCCAGCCTTTGTGGATCGCGGCGGGCGCGAATGGTCGCCGGAAGCTTACGTCGGGCTCTGCGTCCGGCAGACAGCAATGAACACCGGAACAACGGCACTTTTCGAGCGTATGAAGGACTATCACACGCACTTCATCGAGATTTCGAGCCACCTCGGAGCCCGTCCGAAGTGTTCCCGGGATCAGGGGCGTATCTTCGACCTCGACAACACGAGCGGCTACATAGAGGACGGACACGGAAATATCATTGAGTACTCGCCGTGGTCGTCGTCAAGCTACGGGCAGCCGGACGGAATCCTCGGTATAAATTGCAAGCACAGCGCGTTCCCGTTCACACCCGGGAGCAGCTTGCAGACGTACTTTCCCTACGATCGGGAAGAAAACGACAAGAGATACAAGGAGATACAGAAGCAGCGTGAGCTTGAACGGAACGTCCGGGCGGCGAAGCGAGAATGCGCTATGCTGAAGAACGGCGACCCGGAGCAGTTCAAAAAGGCTTCGGTACGGCTCAAAGACCGCACGGCGCAGCTAAAGCAGTATTGCAACGAGCACGATCTGACGTATATGAACGAGCGGACTTCCGTTCTCGGCTACGGTCACAGCGAGGCAAGCAAGGTCACGGCGGCTTATAGGAAGGCTCTTGAAGATGAAGAGCTTAAATTACATTTCTTTAGTCTTGACAATTACGAAGAAAGTGATATAATGAAGATGAAGGGAAAGCTTGATGATCGTGAAGCTCGAATGTGGTACAAGGATCAAGACAAGAAGATTCCCAATATGATAGATCGTTCACTTCCTATAGAGGAGCAGGCGCGGCAAGCTTGCGATTTACGCAATAAATTCCGCACTCAAACGAGGGATATGATGTCTAATCAAGAATTGCGAAGGCAACTCGATATCACAGACCCGAACAAGAGCTTTGATGAGCTTATCGCTGATAAAATGGTGCGTAAGGGTTTGAGCAGAGAGGAAGCTGTTAAGGATATCCTTAAAACTGCAACCAAGACAAGAAAATCTGTTGATACTAAATTCGGACTGGAGTGATATTTATGTATGAATACAATATATGCAATGTCCCCGACAAGGATATTTTCAAAAGACAGTGTGCAGCCCTTGAAAATAATATACCAAATTTAAAAAAAGGTGATTTGCTTCACGATGTTGACGACTCTCAAACGCAGATATATCACAAGGACGGCAAGAAAATAACAGTTCATAACAGTTATTATATTGGAGCACTGTATATTTCTTCTGAAATTCGGCTTGAACCGTATTTTAATAATTAAATCCATATTTTAAGACTATAAAAACACCTGTTTAACGGGTGTTTTTATTATTGCAAAAATCTGAAAGGAGAATGAGAATGCCCACAATAGACGACGAGTTAGACCCCTGTCCCAAATGCGGCGGTGATGCCCACATTGTGTTTGAGGAAAAGAAAGGCTCACAGGCGGTATATCGTATATTCGCGCAGTGTAAGCATTGCGGACACTGCGGAAAAGCAAACTATATGACCGCTGAGATTGCCGTTTCCGACTGGAACGGACATAATAGTTAAGAAATCGCCCGTGAGGGTGTTTTTTTATTACAAACTTTAGGAGGAAAACAAAAATGGCTGATAATGTAGCTACATCAGGAACAGCCGCTGTGATCGGCGGCACAACAACCGAAAACGCTGTGCTTATTCAGGGAGCCGGAGCGGTAAGCGGCAGTGATCTGAGCGGTTCAACGGTAACGGGTACCGCAGCGCCCCCGCAGACTTCGAGCGTCGTGGGTACGACAAACTCCGCAGCTTTACCCACCCCCGCAGCTCAGGCAGCAGATCCCGTGCAGACCACCGCACCTGCGGCGGCATCTCAGGCGGCTCCTGCACAGACGGAAGCAAAGCCTGCTGCACCCGCAGAGGACATTGATGCGATCAAAGGCGAGAACTACGCGCTGAAAGCCGGAGTGAAGCCGGAATGCGCCGCCGACGTAATAACGTTGGCAAAGTCCCGCGTAAAGGACGGGACTCGCAGCGGGGCGTCCCCCGTTACGCTCGAACAGGCTATAGCCGAGGTCGTAAGCGCGTACCCCGCCTTTAAGAACGCTCCGCCCCCGACGATGACACCGTCCGTGTCCATAAGCAACGACAGCGCGGCTGATTCGGCGGAGGACGCGAAGATCGACGCAATTATGGGTATCAGACCCGAGAAAAAGGAGGGCTAAACAATGCCGAACACAGTAAACAAGTTTCAGAAGTACATAGACAGGCTCGACACCGTCTATAAGCAGAGTTCCAAGAGCGGCGTGCTCGACGGCGACAACTCGCTCGTTCAGATGAGCGCGAACGCCGGAGAGTGGAAGATCCCGATGTACGATATGGACGGTCTCGGCGATTACGACCGCAATGCGGGCTATGCTCAGGGCTCCGTGAGCATCACGTTCCAGACCAAGCAGTGTGACTATGACCGTGGTCGTAAGTTCACGGTCGATGCTATGGACAACGAGGAAACGGCAGGGCTGCTCTTCGGCAAGCTTGCTTCGGAGTTTATCCGTACAAAGGTAGTCCCCGAGCTCGATGCTTACCGTTTTGCAAAGCTCGCAGCGGGTGCGGGAGCCTCGGCAAACGGCACGTTCGCAAACGGTAAGGACGTTCTGAACGCTATCCGTGCGGGCAAGACTGTGATGCAGAATAACGAAGTCGATCTTGACAACCTCGTGCTGTTCATCGACCCGGGACTTCGCGGAGCCGTTCAGGACATCGATACGACCGTTTCCAAAGAAGTAATGAGCAGCTTCTCACAGGTCATCGAGGTTCCCCGCAATCGCTTCTATACCGGCATAACTCTGCTTGACGGCACGTCCGAGGATGAGCTTGCCGGCGGCTTCACCCCTGCTGTGGGCGCATACCCGATAAACTTCCTTATGGTTGATAAGAGCGCGGTGATCCAGTTCCAGAAGCACGTTGTTACAAAGGTGTTCGAGCCGAAGGATAATCAGACATCTGACGGTTATCTGTTCTTCTACCGTGCTTACGGTATCGCAGATCACTACAACAACAGGGTCAAGGGCATTTATCTGCATCGCGGTACAACTGCGGTGACAGCTTAACGGAGGTGCGATATGAGCAGGACAATAGGATTTGTTGAAGCAGCAGCGGCACTTGCTGTCGCTGCCGTGAGCGGTGCGGAAGCACCGGACAAAGTGTATCTTGAGAAAACGGCTGAAAGTACAGCTTATTCGCCTTTACCGGAGATCACCGAGGATCCGGTCACGGCAGAGAGCGTTGCAGAGCCTGTGGAGGAAGCCGCAGAACCGGAGAAGCCCAAACGCAGCAGAAAGAAGGCGGAGGTAAGCGATGAATCCGATAGTGACGGTTGAGGAGTATCGGGCGCATAACACAAACTGCGAGCTGACGGACTCGGAGCTTGAAATCATACTCAATGTCGCACAGCAGACTGTCAATGCGGCTGTCTGCGGTCGGCTATCCGGTTATGACGGGTTCAGTGCCGAGGTTCAGTCAAATGTCCGGAAAGCTGTTATGGCACAAACGGACTATATCGCGGCAAACTTCGGCGCGGATATGTCGGAAAGCGTTCCGCAAAGTGCAAGCATCGGAAGCTTCAGCTACAGTCTCGGCGGTTCGGGGAGCTCGGAAAGCTCCGGCAGCTCCCCCGCTTCGCTGGATCTTATCGCTCTGACTTATCTCCGGACTACCGGACTTTTGTACAGAGGTGATATATGTGCGCTTTAAGAAAATTCCGAAAAGCTGGCTGATACATTCCGTGCAGCTTGCCGATGTTGCTCCCGCAAAACCGGGAGCGTTCGGGAAATCCAAAGTCACCGAGGGTCAGATCATCGAGCACGTCCGGGTGATCGAGCCGAAGCACGCTCTGTCCGTTACCGCGAACAACGAGCAGAGCAGCGTCAGCGCCGTCCTCGTGCATCAGCCGGGAGTGTCTACGGACTGCACGTTCAGAATAGGCGAACGACTCATATTCAGCGGTCAGCTTTACGAGATCGTCGGCGTAAAGCCGATGTACGAGCTGACCAAGCTGCATCATACGGAGGTGGAACTCAGCTATGTCTTTGCAGATAAAACCGGAAATTAAGATCGACACAGCGGGTATCGCAATGAAGATCCGGAAGGCTGCCGAAAGGTCATTGCCGGTGGTCACGGGTCAAATGCTTGCGGACACGAAGCAGTATGTTCCGCGTCGTGAGGGTAATCTTGGAGGCACACTGGAACGCAGCGCAAGTACGCCGTATTATCTCAGTCCGACGAAAGCGGAGCTTCGGTGGAGTACTGTATACGCAAACTACGTGTATAAAGGTGTTTCAAAACGTGGCAGACCGTTGAGATACAACAAGCACCCGAACAAATACGCCGGTGCCGAGTGGTGCAAACGTGCTAAGAAGCTGCACCTTTCCGACTGGAACAGCACACTTAACCAAGAAATGAGGAAGTACTTCAAGAATGGCTGATACAAGGCTTGAAGCGGCGGTAAATGCCGTCGTTGACAAAATTATCGAAGATACGGGCATAGAGATCCACCCGCCGCCCCTCAAAGGCGATGGGGATTGCGCAGTCAGAGTGAGCGGTGACAGAACGTTGATCGTCACACTTAACGGACAGCACGCCGAAAAGGAAGTCAAATGTACTGTTTACTGCAAGGCGGGTGATTCCCAGAAAGGTGTAGAGATCATCACTGCGATACAGGATTACATCGACCATCTGACAGAAATGCCCGAGTCAGACGTTGTACACATCGAAAATGTATCTGCTGACTCGGTATCTGAGAACAACAATACCGACGAGTGGATATATGAAATGATAGTCACTATCAAATACTGTTATTGAGGAGGAATAAACAATGTCAGTAGAATTACCGACCGCTGCCCGTATGAGGCAGAACGGCGAGATCAAGCTTGAGGTGGATATAGCTCCAAGTTCATCTGCCGAGAGCTGGCAGGACATCCGTGAATGCTGTACAGAGGACAGCATCAACAACAACGAGAATGTGCAGACTATAGCATTTCTGATAGATGAGGGCTTCGGTTCTTCATGGGTAGCCGGAATGCAGAAAAAGCTGAATATGTCCGGCAGATATGTAAAGGATAACGCTTTTTGCGAATGGCTGAATACTGTCGAGGATAAGATCGGAACGAGCCGTGTTACCAATTTCAGAATGACACGCTTTACACAGCAGATCACCTGTCCGTGTACGCTCGAGAACATCGTTATCGGCGGCGGTACCGCAACAGACGGTGCACCTATGACCTTTACGATCGCACTGAATGGAAAGCCGACGATCACAACAGTGTCCGAATCTTCTTCCGGCACCGGAGGCGGCTGAACCGATCCCGACGATCCTGACGATCCGGATACTTCCGGTGACAGCGGATTCTCGGATAACAATGATACAGGTAACGGAACATAAAAAGAGAGCGCTTAACCGGCGCTCTCTTGGTTTATATATAGGAGGAAATATGACCTATAAGGCAGGAAGAGCCAAAAAGCTCTGTGATACGCTTGAACTTACAGATGATAGCGGAAATACCGTCAAAAAGCTTGAAATACAGCTTGATATTGATATGACAGCACGGGAAGTATCGAGTAAGTATGAGAACTTTTTAAATCTAAGCAAACAGCTTCGCGCAGCACAGGAAGCGAATAACAAAGATGAGTTCTACAGGACTGTAAGTCTGTACACGCTTGCAATGGATCAGCTGTTTTCTATCGCCTTCGGCGACCGGAACAAGGCTGAAATATATGAATTTTACGAAGACAATTATTTGGAAATGGCGGAGAAGCTTATGCCGTACATCTTTGCCCGAATAATTCCGGCAGCAGCTGAATCTGTGAAACGCAAGAAAAAAGATCTTAAAAGGGCATTCAAACAGAAATTATGAGACATTTTAAATATTCGATAGATAAGCCGCTGCCGGGTGTTCTCAGACTCGACGGCAAGGAATACAAGCTGACTCTTTACTTTGACCGGATCATCAGATTCTATGACCTGATGCGTGACAAAGATTCGGGTTGGTCGTCAGCAGATAAAATAGACATAGCGTACAGCTGGCTTGTCGCATCCCCCAAAAAAGCATCTATGCCTGAGAAATATGCGGTTATCAGCGCAATTAATGACGATTGGCTGACAGAACGCAAAAACAATGATGAACAAAAGAAAACTCGTACCGCTGTGAACTTCATGGCGGACAGCAAATACATTTATGCTGCATTCAGGCAGCACTACGGAATTAACCTTTTCGAGCAGCAAGGAAAGTTGCTCTGGTGGGAGTTTCTTGCTATGTTCGACAGCTTGCCGGACGAATGCAAGATGAAACAGATAATGTATATCCGTACACGGAAGATACCGGAATATAACGGTCACAACCATGAGGAAATAATACGGGTAAAAGAGCAGCAACAGTGTTATTTTCTTGAAGAGAACTGGAAAGAAGTACAGGAAGAGGGAACTGATATGCTCGGTTCCTTGTTCGATAAGCTTGCTGCCGAAGCGGGTCAGAACTGAGTAAAGGGAGGCGGTAAAATTGGCTGACAACGGCGAAAGTGTAGTATTCAAGGTCGAGATCGATAACAGCGATGTCGAGAAAGGCATGAATGAAGCGAAGAAGAAGGTCAAGAAGATCGCCGATGAAACGGCAGACGCTCAGAAAAAAGCTCAAAACAGCGTTTCAATCAATGCAACCGAGAATAATGAGAGATCTGTCGAATCCTCGGAACGTTCTCACAAAAAGGTCAAGCTTTCCTCTGAAGAGACTGCTGAAGCCCGTCAGCGTGCTCAGAACAGTACAGCTGACAATGCTGAGCAGAACGACAAGAAGATTGTTGACTCAGCTGAAAAGGCTCACAGACAGACAAGAGCGTCTGCTAAGCAAGCTGCCGAAGAGATCGCTGATACGGTTTCCCGTCATGGCGATTATATCGTCAATAAAAATAAAGAGGATACGGAAAAGCTGAAGAAGAATCAGGAAGAATATGAAGCTAAAGCTAAGAAGACTGCCGATAACGTCAAAAAATTTTATCTTGCGGCGGGAGCTGCGATTCTTGCTGAGACAGCTGCATCAATAAAGGCTGCTGCCAATTATCAGACCTCTTATGCTAAAGTGTTCACGCTTACCGAGGATGGCACAGATGAATCCGCCTACGCAAATGAGATAAAACAGGCATCGAGAAATACCGGAGTCAATGTTTCCGATATGTCCGAGGCAGTATATTCAGCGATCTCCGCGTCCATAGATCAGAGCAGCGCCGTCTCTTTTACAGAAAACGCCGTTAAGCTCGCTAAGGGCGGATTTACCGAAACTGCGACCGCTGTTGACGTGCTGACCACTGCGATCAACGCTTACGGACTTGCCGCCGACGATGCGACACATGTTTCAGATGTACTGGTAACTACTCAGAATCTCGGTAAAACGACTGTTGATGAGCTTGCTCATAGCATGGGTCAGGTTATTCCTATCGCAAATGGCGCCGGTGAAAGCTTAGAAAGCCTTTCTACAGATTATGCTATACTGACAAAAAACGGTATAGCTACCGCAGAAAGCGGTACCATGCTAAAAGCCATGTTCAACGAGCTCGGAGCAGCCGGATCTATTGTTGATAAAACACTTCGTGAACTATCCGGAAAATCTTTTGCTGAACTGAAGAACGAAGGTCAGACTACGGCTGATGTTCTTAATACGCTCAATGACTATGCACAATCAAGCGGAAAAACACTGAAAGATCTGTTCGGATCCGTTGAAGCCGGTACCGCTGCGATCACTCTCGTCAAGGACGGCGGTGCCGATTTCGCAAGTGTTCTTGATCAGATGCAAAACTCGGCTGGCGCTGCTGATGCAGCATACGAGAAAATGTCGAATACTATCGAGGCTAAAGCTGAAAAGCTCCTGAACAAGATCACAATAATGTTCGCCGAAGCCGGAGAGAAGATGCTCCCGATGATAGATGATCTTATCCAGTATGTTGACGATAACGCAGATGAGATCGAGGAGATCATCGTCGGCATTGGTGATGCGGTCAGAAACGTTATGAAGGTAGCCGGAGATCTGCTTAAAATAATGTGGGAACATAAGGAGGCAACGGCTGCTTTGGCAGCTGCCTTCATAGCATATAAAACAGCTATGGCTATTTCTTCTGTTATAGATAAATTTAAAGCATCTACGGAAGGTGCAACTATTGCGCAGAAATTACTGAATGTTGCCATGTCGTCGAATCCGGTGGTATTGATTATAACGGGACTTGCAGCGCTCACTGCCGGACTTATTGCTTTTGCGTCAGGAGTAAAAAGCACCACTCAACAGGTCAAGGAGCTCAGTGACTCGGCTAAGGAGCTTTCCGGGAAAGCTGACGAATACAGCGAAAAAGCAGACTCGCTCGATAAAATCAAAAGGAAATATGAAGAAATCGAAAACAGTGAGCTCGGCGCAGAAACAAAAGCAGCAGAGCTGAAAGCAATCCAGGATGATCTGATTGCTCAGTACGGAGATCAAGCATCAGGAATTGATCTCGTGAACGGTAAGTATCAGGATCAAATAGATTTAATGGACGGTCTTATTGAGCGAAACAGAGATCTCGCTCTTGCTAATGTTAATGAGTCGCTTGCAAAAGCCCGTACCGCTGACAGTAAGAATATATCTCTTTTAGATTTTAAGCTTAATGATCTTGAGAGTCAGGATCTCAACAAAATTTTCAAATGGATCAAATACGGCAATAACTTATCAACGTTTGATACTGAGTGGAATCTGCTCCGGGGAACAAGTGAAGAAAGAGCGGCAGATCTTCAAAAGCTCTATGATTATGCAAACTCTGAATTCGGAGAAAAAAGAACAGCGAAGCAGCAAAAGTTTATGGATAGACTCGTTGAAATGTGGACAACTCAGGATGATAACGCAAATCTGTTGAATAGCCTTACCGATCAGTATGATCGTATTACAGGTAAAGTCGCACTTGACCTTGCAAAAAAGGGGGAAGCACTTAATCAAGAACAGATGCAGTCACTGGTTACGCTCTATCCTGAACTCGCTGACAAAATCGAAGAAACAACAGCAGGATATATTGTTGAAACAGAAGCTGTCAAAGAGCTTGAACTATCTCAGAAGAAAGCAGCAGAAGCGGTTAATGAAAGCTCAGATGCATACAACAAAACAGCCGAGTCAACCAACACCCTGACATCTTCCGCCAAAGACCTTATAGACAAGTACGGCGATCTGTACAAAGCACTTGAAAATGTCAAAAATGGCGGTGCTCTTAGTTATGAGCAGATGCAGGATCTCATAACGCTCTATCCGGAGCTTGCGAGCAAGGTCGAGCTGACTGCGGACGGATATATCATCGAAGCAAATGCACTTGCAGATCTCGAAACGGCTCTTGACAACACTGTTGACTCTCAAATACAAGCTGAACGTGACAGAACACAGGCGGCTCTGGACGGCGCGCGTGAACGTGCTGAAATATACCGCAGTGAGCTTGCCTTGATGTATGGGCACGCGAGTCAAGCGGAAATGGATAAGAAGCAGGAGGCATATTATTCAGTCTTGGAGGAGATCGAAGCTAAGCAAGCCCGTCTTAATGAGCTTGATGCAATGGGTGCTGTTTCAGCATATCTCAAAGGCAGCCGCGGCAGTTCTGTTAATTCCGGAGGCAGCGTCGGCGGTTCGGGCAGAGCTTCTTCCGGTTCGGGTGTAAATGAGAATGAACAGACCTACGACAAAGAGTATGCTACGCTGAAATATCGGCACGATATGGGCGAGATCTCGGACGCTGAATTTTATTCCGGCATCGGAGAACTGCGGGATCAGTACCTCGAAGCCGACAGTGACAAGTGGAGAGCGGCGAATGTGTCAATCCACAACTGGGAGGAGTCTCAGAAAAAGTCTTCCGGGAGCAGTTCAGAAAACAGCTCCGGTAAATCCGGAAACAACATTTCGATCACGAGTTATATTCCGACCGTATGGGATTCGGAAGATGAAGCAAACCGGAAAATGCAGCAGGCTCTCGGGATCGAGCTCGCCGGAAACAGCAAGTACGGGCATATTATGTCGGGCATTGAGCGCAGCGCTGCGGTATCTCAGATGTCGGCTGTATCTTCCGGTGCGGATTCAACAGCAAGAGAAGCGACTCTGAGCGATGTTGTCACGGCAATAAATGAGCTCCAGAAGGCAGATGAAAACAGACAAATTTCATTTGATGTGACCTTGAAAGCCCGCGATCTTGTTGTTGGTCGTATCGCTGTAGCTGACATAAACGATATCACCAAAATAGACGGCAAATCGCCGCTGATATTGAAGTAGGAGGTGGATATATGGCAATAAAAATAGACGGGACAGCTATAGACGCATATATCCTTCCGCCGGAAACGGATCTTGAATACCGGGCACGCTCGGTGATGTACGCGCTGAACGGCGACGTACACGAGGACAGGCTCGGTGAGCCGAAAAAGCTGCTGACACTGACATTTCCAAGGTGTCCATCTACGGTATGGGAACCACTGAAAAACAAGCTGAAGCAAAAAGAGATCCCTGTGACCGGCGGCGTAGGTTCAATGTCGGTCGAGGGAACATACCATCTCAAGGACAACAGGATCCCTACAGCCGCAGATGTTGTCATAGGCGGTGTATATTACAGCAGCGTGACTGTTACTCTCGAGGAGGTTTGATATTATGCGGTCAGTATCAGATAACTATAATACAGGTGCCGATGAAAATATCCGTTCCCTCGATGTGAAGATCACAACTGATAACGACACGGTTTTCACTTCCGGGGATATAATCAGTATCAATATTCAGCGAAGTATCACTGACGGTTCCGCAGGTATTGGATATACACAGTCAGACAGACTGAATTTTACGGCAGTGGCGAACAGCAAGATGCCGCGACTAACACGCTGCGCAGTGTATGTAAAGTTTGATAACAGCGGATTTGAACAGCTCGGAAGGTTCTACAGCGACGAATGCACCCGGGACGGTTCTGTAATAACAGTTACTGCATACGACGCGATGTATTATCAGAGCAAAAAGAAAGTAAAGTTCGTTGCGGTTCCCGGACGCGAACTCGAAGCTCTGAGCTTTCCATGTCTGATGCAGGACGTTCTTGACTATGTATGCAAACTGCGTAACTTCACTTGTGACTTCCAGTGTCAGCCGTTTACGGTTCAGACGCTGCCGCAGAAAGAAGACGGAAGCTTCTATACTGTCCGGGAACTGCTCGGATTTATTGCGGCATCACACGGGTGCAATGTTAAGCTTGATGCAAACAATCATCTGATATTCAAGCCGTTTGAGGAGATCAGTTACACGGTGGCGTCTTCTGACGTTATCGACATTACGATCGATGATAGCGAACCCTATGAGGTTACCGGCGTATTGTTCTCTGTGGATTCCGATACATCAATATACATTGACGATGTACCGGGATCTGAATACGACGAAGATGATGAGGGAGTAATAAGTTGTTACAACCCGCTTGCGACTGTTGAGATCGCTGAATATGTGTGGTCTCAGATAGGCGGATTATCCTATTACGGAGGCAGCCTGATGCAGCGCGGCAAAGGCATAATCGAAGTTGGTGATGTACTTACTGTCGGGAACCTCAAGTATCCGGCAGATACGAGCACTTATCGGCTCTGCGTAACAAACATCTCTTACAGCATATCAACCGGCGGTGGTTTCACGGAGACTCTCGGCTCTGAGGTAGCTAAGGGCGGAAGCCAGATGTCGAGCAGCTCAAGCTCAGCACCTTCCTCCGGCTCCGGCACCGGAAAATTTCTTGATGCCGCCAAAACCTCAGTAGCACACAACGACCTCGAACACAACACCTCAGAGGGCATCTACGACAGCGTAAACGGCTATAAGAACACTGTTACGGGTATCGGAAGCATAAGTAACGATTCTGTCAGCGGCGGTGTGAATACTGTTTTCGGGCAGCATAACACAGTTATCAGCAGCACCGCCTCATTTGTTTTCGGATCCGGTAACAGGCTGAACGCAAACGGCGGTCACAATACAGTCGGCGGCTCCGGCAATAATGTAAGCGGTGCATTTAATACAGTTCTCGGAGCAGGCAATCAGGTCGGCAACGTCGGAATGAGTCTTATCCATGGCGCAGGGATAGTTGCTGACGGTCTGAACTCAAGTGCACTGTTCGGGCAGGGGCATTACATTTCCGGAAGTTCAAGCGACGATCATATACTTGTGACAGGGAGAGGAGCGTATGCAGAAATCCCTGCTTCTTCTACAAAAATAGGGCTTCTGTTTATTGCCGCGTATAACGGGAATAAAGTGACGATCGACACTTCCGGAAATGTTCAGGCTGCCGGCACTTACGGCACTATGGGTGCGGACTACGCCGAGTATTTTGAGTGGGAAGACGGAAATCCGGACAGCGAAGACAGGCGCGGAATGCTTGTTTCTGTGCGCGGAGACAAAATAGTTCTCGCTGACGGCGATGATATTTCCGGAATAGTTTCTGCTTCTCCGTCAGTTTCGGGCAATGCGGCAGAGCTTTACTGGGACGGTAAGTACCGCAAAGATGTTTTCGGCTGCATCGTAAAGGACGAAAACGGTGAGCCTGTGCTTTCTGATGACTATGAACCGGAGAGAAAATACATACCGCGTTCACGCCGAAAAGAATGGGCGGCAGTCGGACTTGTCGGACGGCTGATCGTCCGCGATGACGGGAGCTGCAAGGTCGGGGGATATGTTTCCGCAAAAAACGGTATTGCTGTAAGATCCGATTTCCGGACAGGAATAAAAGTGCTCAGACGTACAGACGAAACGCACGTCGAAGTGCTTATAAGATAACA
>CAMOKN010000008.1 GCA_946617595.1 uncultured Clostridia bacterium | reverse complement strand
CGGTGCAAAGAGAAAGGAATTACCGCTATGATGAAATCATTATATTCCGGTGTTGCCGGAATGAAAACTCACAACCAGAGAATGGACGTTATGGGAGACAACATCTCCAACGTCAATACTACAGGCTACAAGACCAGCGCAGTTACTTTCAAGGACGTAGAGTATCAGACAAAAGCAAACGCTTCCTCCGGTGATGCTACCTCCGGCGGAAAGAACCCGACACAGATCGGTTACGGCGCACAGCTCGGCACCGTATCGCAGATCATGACGCAGTCCGGCTTTACATACAGTGACAGCTACTATGACTGTGCACTCCAGGGCGAGGGTTTCTTCCAGGTTATGGACGACAACGGAAACATCTTCTATACCCGTGCAGGTAAGTTCTCCATAGACAGCTACGGAAACCTCTGCGACCCGAACGGTTATATGGTCCTCGGTGTTTCGGGCGATCCTACAGGAATCGAGACAGGTCAGTCCCAGCGTATCAATATCAAAGTTCCCGCAGTACAGGACAACAAGGCTTCTGCAACAAAGTCGGTAAACGGCTATGACATCACTGTTACGGCGGATTCTCCCGGTGAGCAGGGTAACATATCATTCTCGATCATCAACTCCGATACGCCTTATGCTACCAAGAGCGGATCGACACTTACCATTTATCTCAACCTCGATCAGGATTTCGGCGGTGAGGCATTCAACGACTACTGCGATATCGCTATAGACGCTCTCATAAATGACAATGCATTCCTCGGACTTGAAACCGGCGGTACTTTTGTAGATGCTGACGGAAACACTCAGAATATGACAGTCGCAGACAAGCTGGATCAGATCGCTAAAAATGTATATGTCGATGATGAGGCAACAAGGGCTACCACTCCCCGTACCTCCGAGTACAACAGAGCGGCTTATGAGGCACTCTCAAAAATAATCGACGATTATGTGAGCGGCGATGCTGCAGCGACCGCTCCCGCAGCTACAGTAAGAACTATCACAGAAGCAAGAACAGAATATACTCAGGAAGCGCTTGACGACTTTGAGTCCAAGCTCAACGATGCTATCACACAGGGCGGTGTCGGACTTGAAGAGGGCGTTCTTCCGCTCGACGTAAGTTTCGAGAGCCTTCCGCCTTTCAGCCAGGTGCAGTCGCTCCAGGCTACAAACACCCTTGAACTCACACAAAAGGACGCAAGCGGAAATGTCGTAAGAGACAACGACGGAAACGCTGTCGGCACAAAGCTCACTTTCACCGCAAACAAGGCGGGCGAATATGCAAACAAGTACGAGATAGACCTCAAGTATTCTTCTTCGGTAGGCTCGTCACCTGTTGCAAAGTGGAAGGACAGCACGCTTACAATAACCGTTCCGAACAACTGCTCACTGGCTGATATCCAGGCAGCTGTGGATAAGGCTGCTGACGGTATCGAATCACGTATGCTCACAGTTTCCGCCGAATCAATAGTTGCACGCACGACAACGGACGATGAGGGAAATGTGACCACCACATACCAGCCTTTCTCGGATCTCTCATATTCCACCGGAACAGGCGATGACGCAGTAAGCTACAACGTTGACTTCTCGAACCTCCTCGGAAACAGCACCGAACGTCTCGGTCTTGACGGCGGAAGAGACAACTTCTTCTCCGATATCGCTACCGCAATGAGCACAGTTTCGCTTACAGACGGACGTGTGGCTGCCGAGCAGGCTGTAGATGACCTCGAAACACTGAGAATACAGTCGGACGGTACTATCATAGGTGTACACGCAGTCCACGGAACACTGTTCCTCGGACGTATAGATATCGCAACATTCGAGAACCCCACCGGTCTTGAACAGACAGGTATCTCCCTGTGGAGAGCATCTGTCGCATCAGGTCCCGCACAGGTGAAGATCGCAGGATCCGAAGGCGCGGGCGAGGTCGTTTCCGGCGCGCTCGAAATGTCAAACGTCGATCTGGCACAGGAATTCTCGGATATGATAATCACACAGAGAGGCTATCAGGCAAACTCCCGTATCATAACAGTATCGGATACAATGCTTGAAGAGCTTATCAACCTCAAGCGTTAATCAGGATCTCCGCTGACAGCGGCGGGCTATGCCCGCCGCACAGGCGGTACTGCCTGAATATTTCAGAATAAGGATACAATCTATATGATCATCTTAACAAAACTTAACGGCAAAGACATAATGCTCAATGAGGATCTTTTTGAGAACGTTGCGGAAACTCCCGACACCGTTATCAATATGTCAAACGGTCACAGCTACATCGTTCAGGAATCCCTGGAAGAGATCTACAGAAAGATAGTCAGCTTCAACCGCTCATGCAGAGCTCGGAGCGTCAGGGAAGGCGGCTTAAGGGAAGCCCCGAAGGATAACAACTGACCGTTGTCGTTTGTTGTTCGCATGATCCCGAATATACGCCGTTTTAAACAAAACGGCGATAATGCTCTGTGCGGCGTGTATTCGGGTTTATGCGGCGCCAATATGAATAAATCATTATAATTGGAGGGAACCTCTTTGAACATTACACTATTAATAGGCTGGGTAATTTCATTCGGACTTATCCTGTACGGTATATTCTCCGGCGGTGAGCTCGGATGGTTCATTGATATACCGTCACTTATGATAACAGTCGGCGGTACGTTCGGCGTACTTATCGCTATCTCGCCGCTCTCGATGCTGAAAACGCTTCCGAAGCTGTTCAAGATAGCCCTGTTACCCCCTAAATTCGATGCGCAGAAATACATAGACCAGATGGTAGAATTTGCAAATACAGCGCGAAGCAAGGGACTGCTCGCACTCGAAGACAGCGCCAACAAATGCGATGACCCGTTCATGAAGCAGAGCCTTATGCTGATAGTCGATGCAAACGACTCCGCAAAAGTAAGAGAAATGCTCGAAGGCTCGCTGGCATATATGGATGAAAGACATGAATCCGCAAGAACATTCTTTGAAAAGGGTGCCAGCCTTGCACCGGCATTCGGAATGCTCGGTACGCTGGTCGGACTTGTATGTATGCTCCAGAACCTCGACGGCGGTGACCTCGGACCGGCTATGGCGGTTGCACTTATCACAACATTCTATGGTTCACTGTTCGCAAACGTTATTTTCACACCTCTCGCTACCGCGCTTAAAAACGCACATGACTCCGAAGCTTTCTGTATGCAGATAATCATTGAGGGCGTAATGGCGATCGCCGCCGGCTCGAACCCGAGAATGATAAAGGAAAAGCTCGAATTTATGCTCCCGAAGAGTGCAAAGAAAGCTGAGGAAGCCAAATAACCCTGTTTATACAAATTATACTAAAATACGAAAAGATATTGCAATAAACAAAAATCTGTGGTATAATATATTACTGACTTGTTACGGCTGAGCCCGCAGAGTCAGCTTCAAGAGAGATTACAATGGCTAAGAAAAATGTAAAGATCATACATACGGGCGTTGATGAATGGATGTCAACCTACGGTGATATGGTAACGCTGCTGATGTGCTTCTTCGTACTTCTGTATGCGGCATCTACACAGGATCCGGTAAAATTCCAGTATATCTTCCAGTCATTCAACAGCCAGGGTAAATATGTAAACCCGTTCGTTCTCGAAGATACAAATGAAGGAACGTCAAAATCCGACGGTGACGGCAATACCGATATCCCGCCCGGAACAGGCGAAGGTACGACGCAGGATACCGAATCACAAATGGGACTGCCGAATAACTTCGATGAGCTGTTTGCATGGGTATCATCTTCGGTCGCTCAGAGCGATTTCAGCGAATCGATATCGGTGGGTCAGTCATCTTCTTCGCGCATAAATATACGCTTCGACAGCTCCGTAATGTTCGCGCCGGACAGCGCTGCTCTGCTGCAGTCCGGAAGAGATGCACTCAAAGTTGTAATGCCGGGCATAAGAGCGATCGGAGACTATATAAAAACGATCAAAGTCCAGGGACATACGGCAGCCGCCGGAATGTCCGCAATAAACGACTGGGATCTGTCCGCAGCGAGAGCCTGCTCGGTGCTCAAATATATGGATTATAACCGAATAATCGACAGCGAGAAGTATATCGAAGAGGGCAGAGCACAGTATGACCCGGTCGAAGATAACAGCACCGAAGAGGGCAGAGCGAAAAACCGCCGTGTCGAGCTTGTCATAACCAGAAACGATAAGGGTGTCGAGGATACCGCTATCATAGAGGATATGCTCAAGTACGACTACGGTATCGCCAATACCCAGACCGACGCAATAGACAGGACCGACGTGAACGGCGGAACTGTCTCAGATACGGTACAGCAGATCATCTCTGGACTTGACGACAAATATTCGGGAACACTCACTTCAGAGGACAGCTCGGAGGACGAATATACCGGTCCTTCTTACGATCTGCCTATAACTGAGATACCCGAGGATATACTGCAGGATCTGCCCGAAGAAGAGGAGGCACCTGCCGAGACCGAGGAAGCAGCTGAATAAACGGCTGACACTACGTCGGAAAGAGAGGTGGATAATGAATGGCTGAGACCCTTACGCAGGAACAGATAGACGCGTTATTGAGCAGTGCGATGTCCGGCGGAGATATACTTGAGACTTCAAAAGAGCCCGATGTCAAAGAATATGACTTCAGAGCCCCGAAAAAGTTCACAAAAGAGCGTATCAAGATCCTCGACAGCATCTTCGACAACTACGCGAGACTACTTTCCTCGTATTTAACGGGACTTTTAAGATTATACTGCAAGGTAAGCCTTGCCTCTATAGAAGAACAGCGGTACTTCGAGTTCAATAACGCCCTCCCTGACTATGTAATGATGGGAACGCTTGATCTCGGTATCCACGACGACGATATAGGCACGGTGACAGCAATAGTCCAGCTTTCAAATTCACTTACATATATACTCATAGACCGCCTTCTCGGAGGACACGGCGAATACAAGGACGCAGACAGAGATTTCACCGAGATCGAGGTCAGCATAATCGACAAGATAATAAACAATATGTCCGCACTCCTGCATGACCCGTGGGAACCTTACGTCGATGTGAACCCGAGCGTGGTCAATATCGAAACGAACTCGCGTGTGTATTCGGCAGTCGATTATGATGATACCATGATACTCGTAGCACTTGAGGCTACCGTAAATGATACCAAAACGATAATCACGATATGTATGCCGGTCCTGAGTCTTGACGAGCTGATGCAGAAATACGTTTCAAAATCGGTGCGAAACACAAGACGACTCGATGCGGTAAGAGAACAGGACAGACGTGACAACATAATGAGAGCTCTCAACGATACATCTCTCAATATAGTCGCGGAGCTTGGAAAGACCTCGCTCGATGTATATGATGTTCTCAACCTGCAGGTCGATGACATAATACCGCTTGATATGAGCATTGACAGCAACGTTACCTTAAAGATCGGAGATAAGGTATGGTTCGACGGAAAACTCGGATCATTCAATCAGAACAAAGCGGTGAAGATCGAAAATGTATTCAGAAGTGAGGTCTGACGAATGGCTATCGAAATAACCGATATGGAAAAGGACGCCCTCGGCGAAGTCATGAACATCAGCATGGGAAGTGCCGCGACCGCGGTCTCCGAACTGCTGAGCGCCAAGGTGTGGATAACCACGCCGCGTGTCGAGATCGTCAGGGCGGACAATATGCTCCAGTACGATAAGCTGGAACCTGCCGTATGCGTTAAAATAGAATATGTCAAGGGACTCTCGGGAAATAACATTATGATCCTTCGGCAGGACGACGTTCAGATGATACTCAACCAGTTGATGGGACAGCCGCTGGTAGTAACGCCCGATTTCGAGTTCGATGAGCTGAATATAAGCGCGGTGTCCGAGGTAATGAACCAGATGATGGGCGCAAGTGCGACCGCTCTGTCGGACTTCCTCGGTATCGTGGTGGATATCTCCACTCCGACACCGTATATAATGGAAAATATCGACCTTAATGAGGTCCAGGACTTCGGAGAGGACGAAGAGGTCGCGGCAATATACTTCGACCTGACTATCGACGGAGTAATAAAATCGGAATTCTGTTCTGTGATGAGTCTTGAGCTTGCACAGTATATCGCAAGAAAGGTCCTCGGCACGGCGGACGACCCTGCCGAAACGGCAGCTCCGGCACCCGCTCCGGCACCCGCTCCGGCTCCGGCAGCATCGGCTCCCGCTTCCGGCGGAGGAACAATGTCTCAGGCAGAAATGGACGCCATGTTTGCAAACATGGGAGGCGGAGGAGCACCGCAGCAGCCGGTGCCGGATATGTCCCAGATGGGCGGAATGCCTCAGGGAATGCCTCAAATGCCGCAGATGCCGCAAGGTATGCCGCAGGGAATGCCTCAGGGAATGCCTCAGATGCCATACGGATATCCGCCGCAGTACGGAGCTTATCCACCGCAGTACGGAGGCTATCCGCAGATGCCGTACGGTTATCCTCAGCCGATGAATGTGCAGAACGCACAGCTCAATCAGTTCGACGGACCGGACGTACAGCTTACGGGAGAGCAGAAGACAAACCTTCAGCTGCTGATGGGAGTGCCGCTTGAGATCTCAGTCGAGATCGGAACGGCAAAGCGTAAGGTCAAGGAAATACTTGAGTTCACGCAGGGCACGATCATCGAGCTCGAAAGACAGGCAGGCGCACCGGTCGATATAATCGTCAACGGAAACCTGATCGCAAAGGGAGATATAGTCGTTATCGACGATAACTTTGCAGTAAGAATAACCGAAATAATGAAATCTAAGCTTATGGATTCAATAAATAAGGAGTAAACTGATATGGACAAGAAGATTTTACTGGTAGATGACGCGGCATTTATGAGAATGCTCATCAAGGATACGCTCACAAAGAACGGATATACAAATATCCTTGAAGCACAGGACGGCGCTATCGCTTGCCAGACCTATGAAGCCGAAAAACCCGACCTTGTTATAATGGATATAACAATGCCCAACAAGACCGGTATCGAGGCTCTCGCTGACATCAAGAAGATGAATCCCGCAGCAAAGGTAGTAATGTGCAGCGCTATGGGTCAGGAAGCTATGGTCGTTGAAGCTATCAAGCTCGGCGCCCTTGACTTCATTGTAAAGCCCTTCAAACCCGACAGAATTATAGCGACAGTTACAAAAATACTGGGTTAAGTCATAATGAACTGGCTGTGGATGGTCTTTTCCCTCGCCGGTGTGCTCGGACTGTTCTTTATACTTGTGTATGCAATGAAAAAGCTGAACAAGGGCCTCGGGTACGCCAACGGAAACAAAATGAAGGTCATAGACCGTGTTTCGCTCGGAAAAGACGGAATGCTCGCAGTTGTTGATGTCGCCGGAAAGCTTATGCTGATCGGAGTATCAGGGCAGCATATAGAAAAGCTGGCGGATATTGATATGACACCGGAGGAATACTATGCCCAACGATCATCTCCCGAATCGCAGAGCGGAATGAGCTTCTCCTCTGCCTTTGCCGAGGTTATGAAAAGAAAAAAAGGCACGGAAAAGGATAACGGCGATGATAAAGGAAGCAATTAAACAGAACGGTAGGCTGTTCCTGCGGTTTATCGTATCATTTGTCATAACCTGTCTGCTGATGACGGTTTTATGTATGACGGTGTCGGCGCTGAGCGCGGATCCGGATTCAGAGACAGAGGTGCTTGCTGAAAATCCCGGCACCGAACGGGTTGACAGCTCTCTGATGAAGGAGCTTATAGGGATAGACGGGTCGCAGACTCTTGAAGTTATCCTTATAGTGACCATATTGTCGGTCGCACCGTCCTTCCTCGTGATGCTGACATCTTTCACAAGGATCGTCATAGTTTTCAGCTTTTTAAGAAATGCAATGCAGACCCAGTCGATCCCGCCAAACTCGATTTTGATGGGTCTTTCGTTGTTTTTAACGATGTTTATCATGTGGCCTACGTTCATGACTATAAATGAACAGGCATATCAGCCATATTCAAAGGGTGAGATCACGATAAACGAGATGGTTGACAGATCTGCCGATACCCTGAAGGTGTTCATGCTGAAAAACACGTCAAAGAACAATATGCAGTTCTTCCTCGATCTTGAAGGAGCGGCTGTGTATGAGACAGAGACACGTTCGGCAGAAGCGGCTGCGGCTGAGACAACTCCGGAGACAAGCATAATTGACCCGGACTTCATACAACCGATCGAACCCATAGAGGATATTACCGCAAGAACACCGGTGAACCTTAACGAAACCGAGAACGAACTGACAGAATACACAGATCAGCTCGGACTGGAGACAGTTATCCCCGCATTTATACTGAGTGAGCTGACAAGGGCTTTTCAGATGGGATTCATGCTGTTCATACCGTTCCTCGTAATAGATATCGTCGTATCATCGACACTTATGGCAATGGGTATGATGATGCTCCCGCCGTCTATGATCTCGCTGCCGTTCAAGATAATGCTGTTTGTACTTGTTGACGGCTGGCAGATGCTTGTGGGAACTCTCATAAGTTCGTTCAATGTTTAGCTGCGCGGAGGTGAAAGTAACAAATGTCGGGCGATCTTGTACTTGAAATATTCACGGAAGCTATAATGCTCGCATTCAAGCTTTCGGTTCCGACGCTTATGATCGCTATGCTCGTCGGACTGATAATAGCAATACTCCAGGCAGCAACACAGGTGCATGAGCAGACACTGACGTTTGCACCGAAAGCGATAATAGTCGCTCTTGCGCTGCTTGCAATGGGACCCTGGATGGGTTCGAGTCTTATAGAATTCTTCAACAGGATAAATGATCTCATGGCAAACACGCCGATTTAGGAGCTGTAAAAAATGTTTGTCTGGGAAACTCTTTATACAAATTTTTCAGTCTTTCTGCTTGTACTGTGCAGAACCACAGGGATATTCACATTCAACCCGATACTATCCCGTAACAATGTACCGACAAACATGAAAGCGTTCATGTCAATAGTTTTCGCGGTAATCATGACCGCATCAATGGGCGGAGCTCAGTCACTCCCGCAGTTCAACGGAGTATTCGGATTTGCGTTCATAATAGTAAAAGAACTGCTGATAGGACTGGTCTTCGGCTTCTTCACAAACCTGATAATCACAGTCCTGCTGTATGCGGGCGAGATAATGGATACCGAGATCGGACTCGGTATGGCTAAGGCTTATGATCCCGCTACCGGCGTTACTATGCCTGTATTCGGCAACTACTACTACTATCTGTTTGTACTGTATTTTTTCCTTACAAACAGTCATCAGTCATATATAAAACTGTTCTCGCTGTCGTATGAGACGATACCGATAGGATTCACACTGACCGAAAACACGCAGAATCTTTTTCTGATAATCGTTATGTACATGGGCACGATAATGGAGCTTGCACTTAAATTCGCGCTTCCGATACTTGCGGTGGAACTTATAGTAGAATTCTGCATGGGTATAATTATGAAGGCGGTGCCTACGATACAGATATTCGTTCTGAACGTGCACCTGAAACTGATCGTCGGATTTATAACGCTGCTTGCTGCGGCACGTCCGATGTCAGAATTCGTCGAGAACCTGTTCGCCATACTGTGGGAAAACCTGCACACTGCGGCAGAGAATTTTATCTGAGAACATTATGCCCGTTTGCTCGGAAAGTCAAGTGAGGTGATGAGCAATGCCGGGTGATGACAAAACCGAAAAAGCCACGCCGAAAAAAAGACGTGACGCAAGAGAAAAAGAAGGTCAGGTGCTCCAGAGCAACGAGGTAGTCATCGCAGTCTCGATACTCGGAACTTTCGCGGCGCTTGCTGCGCTGGGCTCGTATATGTTCATCACACTCTCCAACGCATTCCAGGAAGGTATCCGCGATGTTGGTATGCGCTATGAAAACGAGCTCAGCACCTATACAAATATATTTACGAATGTAATACTTAAATGCTTTATGATAGTATTGCCGCTGTGCGTGATAATCGCATTGATAGTGGTGATAACCGTCATGGCGCAGACCAGGGGACTTTTCACAATGAAGCCTCTGAAACCGAAGTTTTCAAAGCTTAATCCGCTCAACGGCATCAAGAAGATGTTCTCCGCTCAGTCAGCGGTCGGCATTCTCAAAGGAATTATCGAACTCACGGCAATAATTTTTATTGCCTACGGTCAGATAGAGAGCCGTATGACCGAGATAGTCAGTCTTGTTGATACAGAGCCCATATATGCTGTCGCGTACATAGCAAATACGATATTTTCAATAGTAATGCTGCTCTGCGTGATATTCGTATTTGTGGCGGCAGGAGATTACCTTTTCCAGTGGTACCAGTTTGAAAAAAACCTAAAAATGTCAAAGCAGGAAGTCAAGGACGAGTACAAACAAACCGAAGGTGACCCGCAGATAAAAGGAAAAATAAAGCAGAAGCAGCGTGAAATGGCACAGCAGCGTATGATGGAGCAGGTCCCCGGCGCCGATGTCGTCGTCAGAAACCCTACCCACTATGCAGTAGCGCTTAAATATGATATAAGAAGATCAGCATACTCCGCACCGGTTGTCGTAGCAAAAGGTATGGACGCGCTGGCCTTGAAAATAATAAAGATCGCAGAAGAAAACAACGTTTATATCACCGAGAACAGACCGCTCGCAAGAGAACTGTATGAGACTGTCGATCTCGGAAAAGAGATCCCCAGCACTCTTTTCAATGCAGTTGCTATCGTTATTTCAGAAATGTATAACGCAAAAGGCATCAGCTATGAGATACCCGAAGAAGCGACCCGCCGCCGTCCGGATAACGGTCGCTGACGCTTGAGAACAGTCGCTGACGCTTGAGAACGGTCGCTGACGCTTGAAAACGGTCGCTGACGCTTGAGAGCAGGGCTCTGCCCTGCACCCGCTTCTTTCGGTCGCCGAAAGAAGCAAAGGCGACTCGCTTCGCAATTAAATTCAACAGTTACTGCAAATAATAAAATCAACTTATTATGGCCGGAAAGGAGGCAGAAAGCCCAAATGGTAAAAAAAATGCTCAGCAACGTGTTTGCCGTATTCGTAATTTTTATCATTCTGGCGCTCATCATACCGCTGAATGGCATTTTTAACGGTATGCTGCTGGATTTCCTCCTCCTCGTGAATATCGGACTCTCGCTCGTTATCCTGCTTATAACCATGTATATAAAGGAAGCTCTCGAGTTCTCGATCTTCCCCACTATATTGCTTATAACCACCGTTTTCAGACTCGCGCTGAACGTTTCTACCACACGTGGAATACTCAGTACGGGCTTCGCCGGAAACGTTATCGCTACTTTCGGTCAGTTCGTAATGGGCGGTGACCCGGTAGTAGGATTCATTATATTTATAATTATTTTCCTCGCAAATTTCCTCGTAATAACAAAAGGTTCCGAGCGTGTGTCCGAAGTCGCTGCACGATTCACCCTCGACGCTATGCCCGGTAAACAGATGTCGATCGACGCCGACCTGAACACAGGCGCCATAACCGATGAAGAAGCCAAGATACGCCGTGCCAACGTACAGCGTGAAGCCGATTTCTTCGGAGCTATGGACGGTGCCACGAAGTTCGTAAAGGGCGACGCCATAATGTCGATAATAACTTCGCTGATAAACCTTATCGGCGGTGCAATAATGGGACTCACAAGCGGTATGGAATTCGGCGATGTAATGAGCACATACTCGCTCGCAACAGTCGGTGACGGTCTTTGCTCACAGATCCCTTCCCTGCTCATCTCGGTAGCTACCGGTATGGTAGTTACACGTACCGCAAGTGAGGGCAGCTTCAATGAAGACGTAAAGGTTCAGTTCACCCGTAACCCAACAGTGCTTATCATTACCGGTATAGTTATGCTGGTGCTGATGCTGGTGCCCGGATTCCCGAAGCCTATACTTGCAATACTCGGTATCGCACTTATCTACGGAGGTGTTTTCCTCGGAAGAAGAAAGACTGCGGAAGAAAAGGTTTCTACGGCTGCCGCCGAAACGCAGAAGAAAGTCGATGAGGCAAAAGCCGCGCGGCCACAGTCGGATACGGATTATTACAGAGATATAGACAATGTTTTCAAGCTGCTGAACGTAGAACAGGTGGAGATGGAATTCGGTTACAGTCTGCTGCATCTGGTAGATGAGCGAAGCGGCGGAAACTTTATAGAGAGAGTCGTACTGTTCAGAAAACAGTTTGCATTGGATATGGGTATGGTAATACCGTCCGTGCGAATGAGGGATAACCCCGATATCAACCCGAACCAGTACATAATAAAGATAAAAGGCGAAGAGGTAGCGCGCGGCGAGATACTTGTCGATCACTATCTTGCACTTGACAACGGCGATGTGACAATGCCGGTTGACGGTATCGACACGATAGAACCGGCATTCGGAATACCGGCAAGGTGGATAAGTGAGGATAAGAAGGTTGCGGCGGACGTTGCCGGATATACGCTTATAGACCCGGTATCAGTAATGATAACGCATCTGTCGGAAGTCATAAAGACTCACTGCAGCGAGATACTCACGCGTCAGGACGTCAAGACCATGGTGGAGAACATCAAGAAGACGAATGCCACAATGGTAGAAGATCTTGTCCCGAATGTCATCTCCTACGGTTATCTGCAAAAAGTATTGCAGATGCTGCTGAGAGAAGGTGTCCCGATAAGGGATATGGAGACTATACTCGAAACGCTGAGCGATCATCTGTCCAGCATGAAGGATATAGACATAACTGTGGAGTATGTGCGTCAGTCGCTTAAACGTACTATCACGAGACGTTTTGCGGAAGCAAATTCTCTGCGTGTCATCACGATAGATCCGAGGATAGAGGATATGATCGTTGCGAGCGTAAAGAAGTCGGATCAGGGAAGCTATCTGTCGATGGATCCGGAAACAATACAGCGTATAATTGCAAAAACAACAGAGGAAGTAAACAAGATCAAGGACGTTATCCCGAACGTGATAATCCTTACTTCGCCCATAGTGCGCGTATATTTCAAGAAGCTTATAGACCAGTTCTTACAGAACATAACGGTACTTTCATACAGCGAGATAGACAGCGAAACACAGATACAGTCAGTCGGCAGTATCGCGTTGTGATCTGCTGAAAGCTTGGAGCGTGAACCGCGAAGCTATTCGCCTTTGCTACTTTCGGCGACCGAAAGTAGCGGGGTTTGGGGCGGAGCCCCAATCTTAAGATTCTCGAGCGAAGCGACCGTTCTCAAGCGAAGCGACCGGCTCTCGAGCGAAGTGACCGGCTCTCGAGCGAAGTGACAGCGAAAGGAGGCGAGGTATATGGCGGCAGCGGGATATGATGTTACCGCAGCGATACGCGAATACCGCGAAACGCAGGATATAAACCTGCGGAACGATATAATTCTGCGCTACCTTGACCTTGTGCGTCTTCTTGCGATGTCACTGAGAAATGTTTACATAAAATATGCCTCGCCGGACGACATAATTAACGAGGGAGTAATAGCACTCATATCTGCGATAGATACATTTGATCTGGACAGGGGCGTAAAATTCGAGACTTATGCGAACATAAAGATCAAGGGCGCGATAGTGGATTTTGTCCGCAAGCAGGACTGGATACCGAGAAAGGTACGGAGTTTCGGCAGAGAACTTGATTCGGCGTATAACGAGCTGTTCGGAAAGCTCGGCAGACACCCGAAAAACTCTGAGCTTGCATCTCACATGGGGTTGTCACGAGATGAGCTCGAAAAGCGTATGGCTGAATCAGCCGGCGCGGTCACGCTCTCATTCGAGGAACTGCTGTATGAAGACAACTTCGAGGTAATGAACAGTGAGGATTCGGCAGATGCGGCTCTGTATGAAGCTGAACTGAAAAAAGTTATCGCAGAAGCGATAGAGAATCTTTCGCCACAGGCAAGACAGGTAGTTACGCTCTACTATTACGAGCGCCTGAAATTCAACGAGATCGCAAAAGTCCTCGGGATAACCGAATCAAGAGTAAGTCAGATACATTCAAAAGCCATGCTGTTCCTGAAGCATGAGCTTACCGAATATATGCAGCGATAAACGCGAAAGGAGCAATTCATGCTCAGAGGTTTTTACAACGCCGCACAAGGCATGATAGTAAAACAGCGACAGCTCGATGCTATCGGAAACAATATAGTAAACGTGAACACTGCGGGATACCGCAAGGACGAGATAGTTACAAACACATTTCTCGATGAGCTTATCCTCGTGAATGAGCGCAAGGAGACATCCGGTCACCTGCTCCAGACATACGCGGATATCTCAAAGACAAATCTCGAACAGAGCAATTTCACATGGACTGAAAGCAACTTCGATGTCGCAATATACGGAAATGTGTACTTTAACATACGCGCAAGAAACGGAAATGTATATCAGACCCGAAACGGTCAGTGGGAACTTGACGGCGACGGCTATCTGATACTCGGTAAATCCGGAAGAGTCCAGGGTCAGAACGGAGATATACGCCTGAATACAGATGACTTCGAGATCGACAACGACGGCAGGATCTTCATTGACGGTGAGCAGGTGGATCGTCTCCTCCTCACTTATATCCCGCCCGATGCCGATGTTGACAAGCTCGGCGATAACCTTATGCTCTACAACGGAAACGAGCAGCTCCCCGAAGGTGAATTCTTCGATGTTATCCAAGGAGCGTGGGAACACTCGAACGTTGACGGAAATAAGGAAGTAACACAGATGATGGAGGCTCAGCGCCTTTATGAAGCCAACAGCCAGATACTAAAACAGCTCGACTCCATAAACAGCAAGGCTGTCGATATCGCGTCAGTGCAGTAAGTTATCCCTGCGCTTGAGGTGAATGAGATGTCGTTGCACTCTTTAAAAATAAGCAGCACGATCCGACAAAGAAAGGTAAATTTATGAATATTTCTTTTTATACCGGCGCTTCGGGTATGATCGCCCAGCAGGAGGGCATGAATATATATTCCCATAATATAGCAAACGTCAATACAGTAGGATATAAGTCCCTGCGCCCGAGCTTCGCTGACTGTCTCTATACAGTGCAGAGAGCTACCGAGCCCGAATGGCAGACAGGTCACGGTCAGTATGTAATGAAGACCGACTATATGTGGGAGCAGGGTATGTTCACCATGACAGAACAGGGGCTCGATTTCGCGATCCCGAATGATAATTTCTTCATGGTCCTTGATGAAAGAGGAAGAACATACCTCACCCGTGAGGGAGCTTTCCAGATGACCCATATCGAGGATCATTGGGAACTCGTAAACGGCAGAGGTGAATTTGTCCTCGATAACGAAGGAAACCATATAACTATACCGTTCAGGACCGGCTACGATACAAGACTTAATGATGAAGTCGTAAACAGTACCGACTACGACCCCGAACTCGGCGCAAACGGCAGAGATATCCCCACTCAGACAGTCAATGAATATACCTCCACAGAGGTCGATTATGAAACGCTCATGGAAAGAATAGGTCTGTATGAGGTCGATAATAACTGGGGACTCGATCAGAACGAAGATAACCACTTTGCGGTAACTCCCCGTTCCGGCGCAGCCCGTCCGGCTCCAGCAGAAGACAGGGAGCTGATACGCGAAGCTCTCGAAATGTCAACTGTCGATCTTGCTTCTGAAATGGTGCACCTTATAGAAACTCAGCGTTCATACCAGCTCAGCGCAAGAGTCGTCACAACATCGGACGAAATGATGAATACCGCAAATAACCTCAGATAATTACACTGAAAGGAAATTATAAATATGAGCATAGGAAAATACGAAGACCTCAACGATATGCAGATCGACGTACTGAAAGAAGTAGGAAACATAGGCTCAGGAAACGCTACTACCGCACTCTCTTCAATGGTGGGAAAAATGATAGATATTCAGGTCCCTCAGGTCGAAGTGCTGGATTTCAACGACGCAATAGAGGCTGTCGGAGGTCCCGAAAAGGTAATTGCCGGAATACTTATCAGAATAAACGGCGATATAGACGGAATGATAATGTTCCTCTTCGAGCAGAACCTTATCTCGCTTATCGTTGAAACTTTCTTCGGTACAAAGCCGCAGGATATTTTCTCACTGAACGAGGCTGAGCTCTCGGCACTGAACGAAATGGGTAATATCATGGCAGGATCATACGTAAATGCTATCTCACAGCTCGCGGGAATGACCATTGACGTTGAAGTGCCTGTTATGACGATAGATATGCTGGGCGCAATAATGAGCGTTCCGGCTGTTGAAATGGGAGAAATGGGCGATAAGCTCCTGTTTATAGACAACAATATGGTAATAGACAGCACAAGCATACAGTCTAAAATGCTGCTGCTGCCGACCATAGATTCACTGGATCATCTGCTCGGAAAGCTGGGTGTTGCGTAATGGGGCAGAAGCTCATAGTAGGAATATCCGACTGGAAGGTCGGAAAAGGAGACGACATACTCGTAACGTATGCGCTGGGCTCATGTATCGGTACCTGTCTCTATGACAGGACAACAGGCATATCCGGACTTTCACATATAATGCTTCCGGACAGCACATCGATCATCGACGGTCATACCACACGAATGAAATTTGCGGATACCGCTCTGCCGGATATGCTTGACAGAATGAGAGCAATGGGAGCGAATACCGCCGCTATAAAAGCGAAGATCGCAGGCGGTGCGGTAATGTTCCAGACCTCGAATTCAAAATTCAACATCGGTCAGAGAAACATCGAAGCAGTAAAGGCAGCGCTCGCAAAGCTCAGAATACCGATAATTGCGGAAGATACCGGACTCAATTACGGACGTACAATGACGTTCTGGGCAGAAAACGGAGCGGTGGAGATCAGTTCGACCATAATGGGAAAGAAAATGATATGATCCCGACGGAGGAACGGCATGGAAGAAGATCTTGAAAAGCTTGATGCCCTGTTCGACAGCATACTCGATGAGATCATTCACCCCGAAAAAGCCGGCACCTACCGTAACCCGTTTCTGGAAAAGACTGAAAAGAAAAGCAGGATCACCGAACTTGCGCAGTCAGTCTCGGTAGTTATGGTAAATGTCACTCCGGATAAAATGAAAGCCGTCTGTACGGTCATGACTCAGGGTGAACAGCATAAGCCGTTTACCGCCGACGATATCAAAAAAGCCGCGTCAGCCGCAGGCGTGTTCTATGGCATGGATGACACCGCTGTCTTCAAAATGGCTGCCGAACAGACAGTAAATACCGAGGTAGTTATCGCTTCGGGACTTCCGGCTGTGAACGGAACTGACGGAAGCCTGCATCTGCGATTTGATGTCACTGAGGAAAAACCGGTGCCGAATATCCCGAAAGACACCGAAATATGCCATATAGTGTCGCCAAAGCTCGGAAGAGACGGCATGGACGTTTATGGGCATATCCTGCCCGCTGTCAACGGAAAGCCAGCCGAATTCGGTATCGGTGAAGGTCTTTATAAAAAAGGCACACGAGTATATGCGGCGCGTGACGGAAAGCTCATTCTGCGAGACGGAAAATACTGCGTGACCGATGAGCTTGTCATAGACAAGAATATAGATCAGTCAACCGGCATAGTGGGCTACGGCGGAACTATCATAATCAACGGAAACGTTTCTGGCAGAGGCATTGTGCGCGCCGGCGGAAGCGTAATAGTAAACGGCGTGGTGTCAAACGCGGTCATCGAAGCTGAAGAAAATATAGTGATCGAAGGACGCTCGAACGACTGTTCGCTTTCGGCAAAAGGCGGTGATGTGCGCGGTTCAGAGTTTGAGGAAGCGACAATAGTTGCCGGCGGCAAAGTGGAAGCATCTGTATTGCAGAACTGCATGATAAAATGCGTGAACGGCATAGAGTGCAGCACCGGTTTCGGGCGCATTGCAGGCGGTGAGATATACAGCGTAGGCGATGTCAACTGCCTGACTGTTGGTTCACGAGAACATATAGAAACACATATCACTCTCGGAGATCATACCGAGTTCTCGAACGAGATCGAAAGACTTGAAAAGCAGATGGCTCAGCTCGACACAGAGATCGCAAAGATAAACGATCAGGTGAACGATATCCGCGAAAAAGAAAAGCTCGGGACCGCCACACTCGATGATGAAGGATTCCTTGAAGCGGCTATACGTGTCAGAACTCAGAAGCTCGCAGACAAGCACCCGCTCACGGAAAAGATGAAGAAGTTCAGATCTATAGTTGAACGCTCAAAAAAATCCACACTTCGCGCAAAAACTATGATATACGGAGGAGCGATACTTAAAGTGTGCGGACACACACAGATACTCAATTCCGACAGAGCGCACGCTACTGTATATTCAAACGGCACGAATATTGTTGTAACATAACGATATATTGCACAAATATTGTAAAAAATCTCTCTGTAAAGAGAGATTTTTTGTTGCATTAACAAAAAAACATTTTATTTTTTTAAAACAACTAAAGTTTTGCGCAGCTATGCCGATATTATTTTAAAGGCAGTACATCGGAGCTGAAAGGTGTGATGTGAATGTTGAATATAAACGGTTTCGGAAAAATGGGAAAACCTGCCCCGACATTAAACGGGAAACTTACGGGTCAGAAAGAAAAGCCCGCAAGAGACGAAAAGAAAGAAAAAAATACCGATAAGGCGGAATTTTCGTCATTCGGACAATCCGTCAGATCGGAAGCAGTCAAGAACGAGATGCGTGTGGGAAAGACCTCAGCAAAAACAAGCCAGCTGAGCGAGACTGCACAGAACTATCTCGAAAAGCTGAAGAAAAAATACGGTAATATGGATTTCATAATCGCCGATTATTCCACGGACGAAGAAGCAGACAGGCTTCTGTCAAAGGGAAAGGGAGAATATAATGTTCTCATAACTCCCGACCTTCTGGAAAAAATGGCTGCGGACGAATCGGTGGCGGCAGAGTACGAAGCCAGACTCGAAGAGAGCGTGGAGAATATCAAGGCTGTTGAAGAAGGTCTTGGTGACGACGCCGATATGATAGACAAGATCGGTATTACTATCGACTCCGAAGGAAATGTTTCGCTTCGTGCAAAACTTTTAGAGGGTATGCTGACCAAGGACGGCAGCAATACAGTAAAGGCGTCAACGGTAGAGGATATGCTCGCACAGCTTAAAGAAGCAAGAGAGGCAAATGCCGAAAAGCTGGAGGAAATACGGGCAAAAAGAGCCGAAGAAGCCGAAGCAGAAGCCGAAAAGGCACTTATCGGTACAGACGATGCCGATAAAGAGATAAAAGATCTCAATAATGAACAGCAAACATTTGCGGCACAGATCCGTGCCGAGCATAATGAGGACAGGAGGTCCGAGCTTGAGCTGATGCTGAATCAGCTCGACGGTGAGCTTTCACAGAATGACAATGCCGGATACCGCAATGGGCACCCGCATCATTTCTCCGCGAAAGTATGAGCCGTGCTGAGGCAATTCACGCACGATCTTTGTGCGGTATAGCCTTAAAATTGCCTGTTGGTTTGGATGAATATATATATTTTTTACAAGAGAGTACCCGGACGGATAGTATTTCGCCCGGGTCCTTTCTTTTAGGCTATACCGCACAAAGATTGTGCGTGGATTGCGCCTTCAGATTTTTCGTCAGATTAAACAAAAGGCACGCCGGCTTGCTGGCGCAAGTCAAGTGGATTTTGGTTAATATGACGGAAAAGATGCAAGCAAGGCACGTGCAAAGGCGTTAGCCGTGCTTTGTGCGGTATTGCCTTTATAAAAAATGTCTTGTAAAATCCCGAAAAAAGTGATATACTTATAAAGATAATTTGTAAATGAGGTCATCTGATTGAATAAATGGAAAGTGAATGTTCCCGACAGGGAACTTACAGAAAAACTCAGAAAAGATACCGGCTTGCCGGAATTTATATGCCGGATACTCGTATCAAGAGGGATCGCCAGCCGTGAAAGCGCGGACCGCTTCTTCAACAGCACCGAGCTCTCCGACCCTATGATGATAAGGGATATGGACAAAGCCGTAAAAGCTGTGTCCGAAGCTGTGGAGAACGGAACAAAGATCACGATATACGGCGACTATGACTGCGACGGGATAACTTCTACCTATATACTGTATAATTACCTCGAAGCAAACGCTGCCGATGTATCGTGGTATATTCCGGATCGAGATGAGGGTTACGGACTTAACAACGCCGCGATCGACCTGCTGAAAAAACAGGGTACAGAGCTTATCATCACCGTGGATAACGGAATATCAGCCGTTGAAGAAGCAAAATACATAAAACAGCTCGGAATGAAGCTCGTTATCACCGATCATCACCATGTTCCCGATGTTCTTCCGGAGGCTGAGGCGGTGGTAGATCCTCACCGTCCCGACGATATCTCGGAGTATAAGGAACTTGCGGGCTGCGGAGTTGCACTTAAACTGTTAATGGCACTTGAAGCAGCCTCCGGCGGCGACCCTGAAAGCGTATTCATGCAGTACGCGGATATAGCCGCTGTCGGAACAGTTGCCGATATAGTCAGCCTTGACGGCGAAAACCGCATTATCGTCCGCGAGGGAATGAGACTCATGGAAAATACGGAGAATATGGGACTGAACCGGCTTCTGCTTATGAGCGGCTATGAACCGGGGACACCGATAACATCATCTCTGATAGGATTCAGGGTTGCTCCCAAAATAAACGCCGCAGGAAGACTCGCATCACCGAAGCTTGCCATGGAGCTGTTCATGAGCCCGACTTTCAATACAGCTGCCACCAATTCACTCAATCTGTGCGAACTCAACGATGAGCGAAAAAAGCTCGAAGATGAGATAATAGCACAGACCGACGATCTTATACGCAGCGACCCCGATCTTCTGAACAAACGGCTCCTTATAGTCTGCGGCGACGGCTGGAAACACGGAGTCATCGGACTTGCAAGCGGAGAGCTCCTCAAAAAATACGGAAAACCGAATATTGTCATTACAAAAGAGGGAGAAACTTCACGCGGAAGCGCCCGCAGCACCGATGATCTGCACCTTTACAATATGCTCGAAAGCTGCTCGGACAAGCTGATACGTTTCGGCGGACACACAAAGGCAGCCGGACTCACCGTATCATCTGACAGGCTCGGAGAATTCATAGATGCCGCTTATTCTTACTGCTCGGAGAATATCCCAATGTCGTGCAGCAATATCATAACCGCGGATATGGAGCTTTCCCCAGAAGACCTTGATATCTCAAACATCGAGCCGCTTGAAAATCTTGAACCTTTCGGCGAGGGTAACCGCGAACCCCTGTTCTGCATACGAAACTGCACGATAACCTCAAAAAAAGCGATAAAGGACGGAAAATACACGTCCTTCGGCTTCAACACCGGGGGAAGAGAGCTGCGCGCGGTGCATTTCGGATCTACATTCGATGCTTTCCCGTTCTCGGAAGGAGATGTAGCGGATATCATAACATCTCTCTCGATAAATGAGTTCAGAGGAAACCGCAGCATCACCGCTTTTGTCAAGGATATGCGGTATTCGGGGTTCAGACAGGACCGCTATTTTGCTGCAAGAACAGCCTATGAGGATTACCGCTGCGGCACCGTTGACAGAAAGCTGCTGTGCCGTATGGCTCCCGACAACAACGAACTTCGCACAGTATATGATATACTGCGGAAAACGGGTTCTCTGTCAAAAGCCGAGATGCTCGCTGACAGAGCGGGGATAAACTGCTGCAAATTCAGGATAATACTCGATATTTTCGGGGAATTCAGGCTCGCTTCTGCCGATATCACACGTGACAGCGTGAAGCTTCTTCCGGCAGGTCAGAAAGCAGACCTTACAAAATCACGGGTGCTTGCAGGACTGCATGAAGCAGCCAATTGACTGACAAAGAAGTCTCTTTCGCTTGAAACGGTGCTTCGGGTATGTAAAGGACTTGATACATCACCTTCAATGATGTTCGACAACATCTCGCCTGACGGTATGCGCACTACGGCTCAGGAGATATATGAGATCGTATCAGAATTTTCTGAGAAAGATCAGAAGGCTGTGCTTGAAATAATAAAGGCTATACCGCACAAAGAGCGTGCGGTGATTGCG
>CAMOKN010000007.1 GCA_946617595.1 uncultured Clostridia bacterium | reverse complement strand
GCTGCAAGGTCGGGGGATATGTTTCCGCAAAAAACGGTATTGCTGTAAGATCCGATTTCCGGACAGGAATAAAAGTGCTCAGACGTACAGACGAAACGCACGTCGAAGTGCTTATAAGATAACAGGGAGAAAGATATGGACGAAAATGAGATAAAGCTCAGGGAGCGCGTGATAGGGCTTGAAATAGATGTCAGGAATATCACGGAGCAGCTTGAGCGCACAGATCAGCGGCTCGACAAGATAGATGAGATCGTTTCATCTATCAAGGAGGTCGTGATCGAACTTAAACAGATGCGCACAGATGTGAACCGCATAGATGAGAAAGTCACCGAGATCGAACAGAAGCCGGCAAAGAACTGGGACGCGCTGATCTCGGCTATAAGCGGAACAGCAGCCGGAGGACTGGCTGCTGCGCTGATGGGATTTATTACAGGAGGCTGAAATGTACGAAACAAACGGGTCGGATATAAAGATACCCTATGGAGATACGGCGGCGGTAATATTCACATTCCTGATGCCGGACGGTGAGACTCCGTATATTTTTGAGGACGGTCAGTACGCAAGACTGGACGTATATAAGACAGCAGGTTCAGAGCCGGATATAACAATGACTGTTTCCAAAACAGAACAGAGTCAGGACGGCTCGGTGGTGTTCGGATTTTGTTCAGATAATACGAGTATAGACCGTGGGACCTATTTTTACACAGTAAAGCTCATTTCCTCCGGCGGCACGGGTATAGATACTGTCCACGGGGCATTGGTGAGAGCTGACTTTGAGATAATATGAAGGAGGCAGTAAATGAATGGAATACCGATAGTCAGGACAAAGCCGCAGGCGATAACCGCAGCGGTCGTGAGGTCCGGCGGTGTCGAAAGGCAGATAGTTTTCAGCACGCGTAACGGATTTCCTGAAGTTGGAAAGACAGATACGCTTTATATCGCGGTAGATGAAAACAAATGCTATATCTTTGACGGCACACAGAATGAATATAAGCCGGTCGGAGGAAGTGTCGGCATAGACGATGTTGATAATGAGATAGCATCGGCTCTTACCGGATATTACACCAAAGCACAGACGGACAGCCTGCTTGCGGACTTTGTAAGGAGAACCGACAAGCTCATAATAAACTGTGCGCTTTCATAAGGAGGTAGATCAATGGCAGACAGAAATATAAACGCCGAGATCACGGTGGAATTTCAGAACTCCGCAAGCCGCACTCTTCCGGTCAGCGGTGAAAACCTTCAGACGCTTTTCGGAAAGCTGGGCAGGATATGTACAGATCTGAAACCTGCCGCTTTTTCCGGCAGTTATAACGATCTTTCGGACAAGCCGGACTCTGAGATGACAGCATCGGCTTCCGGAAGCGGCATTTCGCTTTCCGGCACAGCTGACGGGGTGCTTATCGGGCTGACAATATACGGTTCGAGTGAAGCGGTATCGGGAGCAATAACATCGGTCGGCGGAAACGGTACGATCACGGTAACTTCACACGGCAGCGGCAGTACGGAAATGTGTTCCGCAAGCTTCACATCTTCGATACCTCTGCGCGGCATAAACAGCATTACACGCGATGTGCTGACGGTTTCACAGAGCGGCGGAAATGTTGTAAAGAAATGCGGTCTTATCTCCGACTTAGGTTCACGCTGGTGGGACAAGCTGCGTGTAGAGAGCACAAGATCATTATGGACAGCCGGAAATATCAGCGATCTGTATCAGACGACAGAAGCAGATGAGGTGCCGGAAATTATATGTCCGGGATTTGTTCCTGTCAGTTTTGAAGGACACTGGCAAGTGGGGGAGGTCTCACAGTATCTTAATTCGCCGGGATATATAACATTTATACTTCCGCCGGAGCTGGATACTGAGACTAAGGTGAAGAATTATCTTTCCGGAGTACCGCTCCTGTACAAATTATCGGCTCCGGTCACAACGTCTCTTTCGGCAGCCGAAAAGAACGCTTTCCGCACTCTTCGCACATTCGGCGGTACCACTGTTTTCAGTGTGACAGACGATCCTGTTGTTGATGTAAATTATTTCAAGGGCACATCGACAGGCAGAGACGCTGCAATGCTGTACGAAAACCTGATCGGAATGATAATCTGAGGTGAATGCGGAATGAGAGCGTATTACCGAAAAAGACGAAGAAAGCATGAATTTTCAAAAATATGGCTCATGGTATGCATCGCGCTGTCGGTGGTGTTCACGGCATCAAGCTATGTACTTGCGGCATTTGACAGAGATCCGGTGTCGGAGTTGTCATCAGCGCTGCTGGAGACGGTATGGGGAACATCGGGTGTCTCGTTCATAGGCTACGCTTTGCAGAACTCCGTGAGAGCATACACTGCATCAAAGTTCGGGATACCGGACAGTAAGAAAGGAGGTGAATGACCACGGCGAAATATACGAATACTGGTCTTGTAAAACACGCAAAGGCTGCATTGAAGCTGAACACAAAATATATGTGGGGCGGTATTCTGCGCCCGATAACTTCCGGATATATTTCGATGCTCAGGGGGATATACGGTACCGGATCGGGCACCGGCTACACCGACCTGCGCTATTCAGCGCTTGAAAAGCTTGTGGGGAAGAATTACTACGGCTGCGACTGTGTGGGACTGATAAAGTCGTACTACTGGAGCGGAAAGCCGGACGGCGGGACGGGCTCGCCGGATTACGGGAAGGCGGGATTTCCAGATACGAACGCAGGGGGAATGTTTTCTGCGGCTAAGATAAAGGGAGATATATCTGCTCTTCCGGAGCGTGAAGGGCTTATTGTTTACAGCAAAACGCACCCCCACGTCGGTATCTATATCGGAGGGGGATACGTCATCGAGTGTACTTTAGGCGCAAGAGGTGACGGAGTCGTAAAGACAAAACTCACGGATTTTGGCTGGGAATACTGGTTTGAGTGTCCGTACATAAGTTATGAAGGAGAGAAAACCACCGTTGGAGCTTCCATGAAGAGGTGTATTCTTGCATTTCCGGCTGCTGTTCGCAGCAAGCCTTCGGCAAAAAGCGAAAAACTCGGCAGATACACCGCCGGCAGTACGGTCACGATAGTCACAGGCTCCGAGACAAAAGACGATTCCACCGGATATATCTATGTCAGACTTTCCGGTGAACCGGAGCGCTGGATCGTAAAGAGCGCAGTGAAGTGATCGCTCGTGCTTGAGATCGGAGAGACTGTCGCTGCGCTTGAGATGCGGGGCTCTGCCCCCGTCCCTGCTGAGGCGCCGCCCATTAAACTCCCGTTAAGAAGTTTTCCTGAACCGTATCAACAGACAAGTTGCGGCTAATCGGTTTATACTATTATATTTAGGCAATACCGCACAAATAGACGCACAGCGCTTGCTTGCAGATTGTTCCGTCATCTTGCACAGAAATTCCTTGACTTGCGCCAGCAACGACAGGAAGTCGTTCAGAAGGTTTCCAAAGGCGCGCACGATGCGCGCAAAAGAGAAACCTTCAAAAGCCATGCGTC
>CAMOKN010000006.1 GCA_946617595.1 uncultured Clostridia bacterium | reverse complement strand
CGTCAAACCTCCTAACCGGGCGCCAGCCCGGCTTCGTCGGCTTTCCTTGTATTCGACGCGGCTATCTCATTTTCTCTGTTCAAAGCGGTTTTTAGAGGTACCCTAAAGTTTTTGTAAAGGGGTTTGGGGAATAACCTTTTGCACTGCAAGGAGGCGGTGAGAAGTTTTCCAAAAGCGCACACGATGCGCGTTAATAAAGAAAACTTCGATTCAATTCCCCAATCTCAAGCGAAGCGAGAGTTCTTGAGCTAAGCGGCTGAGATCTTACGAAAGGAGCAGAAGTGGGACTTTTACACATATATTGCGGAGACGGAAAGGGCAAGACCACGGCATCGATCGGGCTTGCTGTAAGAATGGCGGGCGCAGGAATGAAAACTGCGTTTGTGCAATTCATGAAGGGAGGGGAGACTGCCGAACTTGAAACCCTGAAACTTATACCCTCAATAACTGTCATGCGCTGTGACAGGGAATACGGTTTTTATCGAACATTATCCGAAAACGACAAAAAGGAGCTTGCTGCGTGCCATGATAAGCTGCTTGAAACAGTATTTTCCGGCGGATTTGATGCTGTGATACTTGATGAATTCAATTTTGCGTACAAATATTCTCTTCTGGACAGAGATCGTGCAGAATCGCTGATCTTCGGGAAGCTTCCTGATTGTGAGATCATAATTACCGGACGAGATCCCGATAAGAGGTTTCTTGATGCCGCCGATTATATAAGCAGGATAGAGTGTGTGCGTCACCCTTATCAGAAAGGCATAAATGCGCGGAAGGGGATCGAATACTGATTATTCCTTATGATCTCTGTCGTATAAAGGCGCGGGGAGATTATTTTCAAATTTTTGAATTTTCTATTGACGTATTCCTGCAAATGTGATATAATACTGACATAAAAATAACAAAGAAAGCAGAGGACAGCTATATGAATATCATATGCCTTGATATGGAGGGTGTGCTTGTTCCGGAAATATGGATCGCATTCTCTGAAGCTTCCGGGATCCCCGAACTTCGCAGAACGACCCGTGATGAACCCGATTACAACAAATTGATGAATTACCGTATCGCAATTCTCAAAGAACATAAGCTTGGCCTGAAAGAGATCCAGCAGACAATTGCAAAGATCGACCCTATGGACGGAGCTAAAGAATTTCTTGATGAGCTGCGTTCTTTCACTCAGGTACTTATTCTGAGCGATACTTTTGAACAGTTCGCTATGCCGCTTATGAAGAAACTCGGATACCCCACTATATTCTGCAATACCCTTGAGGTCGCTCCGGACGGCGAGATCACAGGGTTCAGAATGAGATGTGAGAAATCCAAGCTCTCTACTGTAAAGGCACTCCAGTCTATCGGATTTGACACAATAGCAAGCGGTGACAGCTTCAACGATCTCGGAATGATACAGGCAAGCAAGGCAGGCTTCCTGTTCAAGAGCACTGATAAGATCAAAGCTGATTATCCTGAAATTCCCGCTTTTGAGGAATACAGTGATCTTCTCAATGCCATAAAGAAGGCAATGTGACAGTGATATAAACGCCGTTCCCGGCTGATATCCGGAAACGGCGTGACTTATTTCTGAGAGTTTTTTGCCCCATATTTTCTGTAAAATGCATCTATATCACGCTGGGTCCTTACCAGCTCTGAATAATGCAGTTTCTTGTCGTGACGGTCATAGAAGCCGATAGTCTTTTCTCCTGTGCAGGTGCTTGATTCGATCTTTATATCAGCTTCTGTATATCCTTCAGGAATAGTTATTCTTTCATTTTCTTTTTTCATTTTATCAGCTCCTGTTTTTTACTTCCCAGAAATATTTCCGGTCACATTCGGGAAAATCGTTCATAACTCCGTGCTCCGGGTCGTAGAATGTTCCTTTTGCATACAGTGACCAGTGCCAGCAGCGAGGAGTCTCAAGACTCAGTACACAGTATTCAGGAAGATCTCCTGCGTTATGCGCTTCAAGGCGCTTCGGAGACATTGATATGCTGTGTTCCGACAGATATCCTCTCATTTCAGACAGTTTTGTTTCACGATCGTTTGAAAGCTCGCGGCATATCTCCGGTACATCGTTACCGGTCAGCATTGCAAGAACAGCCTGTCCGCATTGCAGGTCGGTGGGTTCGTGGATATAAACGATTTTTTTTGCAATACTCATTGTCCTGTCATTCTCCTTATCAAAAGCCTTCCGTTGTCTTTGAGCCACTTGTCGCATCTGTCATAATCGGGGAATACCTTGTAAACATCGGCATAAAATTCCTTCGAGTGATCGAGATGCTTTCTGTGGCAAAGTTCGTGCACAACAACACTGTCCAGCACTTCCGGCGGAGCCATTACCAGCAGGCAGTTGAAATTCAGGTTGCCGGAAGATGTACAGCTGCCCCAGCGGGTCTTCTGATTTCTTATAGTTATGCGGTTGTATGTGACACCGAGAAGCTGTGCAAAATATTCGACTCTCCGTGGGATTATCTCCAGCGCTGAATCAGCCATTTTCTGTATCTCTTCAAGGGTGAACGGACGTACTCCGGAAAGCTCTTTATTTTCTGCAATACGCTTCTGTACGTGCTTTTCTATCAGTCCGGATTTCTCTGTAAGAAAGCGTGTGATCTCATATAAGGGCATACGAAGCGGAGCGTGCACCACCACATGACCGTCCGGCTTTATATCGGCGGTCATAGTCCTGCGGCGGCTTCTTACTATCTCTATTTCTGTGGAGATGCCTTCTATATTCATAATTATCCCTTCTGAGGTGAATAAAATGTCGGATATCTGTAAAGTGCGCAAACACATAATTTTCTACGGAAGAGTACAGGGAGTCGGATTCCGCTATACTGCAAAATACGCATCGCAGGAATACGGAGTGACCGGCTGGGTCCGCAACCTCTATGACGGAAGTGTTGAAATGGAAGCAGAGGGAAGCGAGCGTGACATAGATGAGGTGCTGAAGATAATCAATAACAGCAGGTACATTTATGTGGAAGATATGTCGGTCAGGAATATCCCGGTCGAGGGGAGCCGATATTTTGATATAAAATAGGGAAGCTCCGCATCAGCGCTTTCTGCCGGTTCTTTTGTCTTTTTTCTTGGTTTTTACAAGCTTCTGAGTGTTTATTATCATAATATCGTTTTCTTCAACAATAAGACCCTCTGTAGGAACGATAGAAAGATCTTTTCTGATTATAAGATAGATCCTTACTCCGTAGTCTTCTGTAATATCGCCTATCGTCTGACCTATAAGATCACTGTTTGCACTGTCGCAGAGAATTTCACCGACTTCCTTGATATCATGGAATTTTCTGTCAGATTTCTCGCTTTTTGAAAACTTTTCCATAAATCCCGCACTCAGGATACCGGTAGGTATCGCAACCACGCAGACACCGAGAAATGCTATGAAGATAGCAAGTATCTTTCCGGCTATGGTGACCGGATAAATGTCGCCGTATCCGACAGTCAGCAGGGTAGAGACGCTCCACCAGATCCCGGAAAAGGCATTCTCGAATGCCTCTGGCTGCGCTTCATGTTCAGCGCCGTACATTGCCAGCGATGAAGCAAGCATTATTATGATGATAATGAATATCGAGGAAAGAAGCTGCTTTCTGCGTTCGAGCAGGACTTCTTTTATCAGATTGAATGAATCATATTGTGAGTTGATCCTGAAAAGGTGGAATATCCTGACTACTCTCAACATTCTGAAAACAACCATTCCGTCAAGGAAGAAGAACGGCAGTATGGTCAGCAGGTCAATAATGCCGTCGAATGATGTCAGAAATTTCAATACAGAGCGTATTTTGGATCTTCTGGGGTACAGAAGATCCGACGTCCAAATCCTGAGCAGATATTCAATGCAGAATATTATTATCGTTGAATATTCTATGATCTTGAATACTGTTCTGAATGAAGATAACTGATCGAAAGTTTCAAGAAACATCACGACTATATTGAGAAAGATGACAATGGTAATGAAGATATCAAAGGCTCTGCTCGGAATATCTTCTTTGTTTCCTATCTGGATTATATCAAAGATACGTTTTTTTTTCATAAGCTCACTTCCCGGTGATACGATAAGTTGAGATTTTTCTGAAAATCATTATATCACAAAATCAACGAAACGTCAAATAAGAATACCGTTTTTGCAGTTAAGAGAGCATTTGGGGTTATCTATGTATAGCTTTCAAGCCCGCAGAATATACTGCGGATATTCACATATTGGTAATAAGCAATAAAAAAATTGCAGAAAAAATAAAAAAATTATAAATTTAGTTGAAAAATTTGTGAAAATATGATATAATTAATGTGTCCTCAATAACTGCCTTTCGGCAGTTATTGTTCCAAAGTCCTCAAAGAGGACTTTGGAAAGCCTTAAAAATACGCTTTCTCGAAGATTTCTTTAATGCGTGCGTCCATGCACGCATTTGGAAATCTTCTGTATGACGTCGTGTCATAAGCGCCT
>CAMOKN010000005.1 GCA_946617595.1 uncultured Clostridia bacterium | reverse complement strand
TCCCTCTCTGGCTTCGCCACCTCCCCCAGCGGGGGAGACACCCTCTGTCTCGCAAGCTCGACACCTCCCCGCTGCCGGGGAGGCCACGCAAGGTGAGGAGACTTGACGAAATATTCGACGCGGATGACTCGTTTTCTCTCAAATGGGTTTTTAGAGGTTCCCTCAATATTATTTTCAAATCACCCGGAGGTAAACCAATGAAAAAGAAAATGACGCTTAAAAAGGCGGTTCTCCTTACCGTAAGCGCAGTAACCTGCATTATGCTGCTGTGCGTATCTGTTATAGGATATCTTGTCTCTTACAACAAGGTCAAAGATACCCTCACACTCGAAACCGAGCAGGCTCTTCTCGCAAATGCTGAAAAGATGAACGCATGGCTGAGTGAGCAATGCGTTTTTGCGGCAGATCAGGGCAACGCCGCAGGAACACTCTACACACTCAGACCAGACCATTCGGAAGATATGGCTTTCACGGCAACAGTCCTTCCTCTTAACAGTGCTCTTCTCGACACTTACACTTCTTATGAGGACAAGACTATCTTCCTTGGATCGGGAGCAGTTCTCTCTTCTGACTTCGACCCCACTATCCGTTCATGGTACACTTCTGCAAAGTCGCAGAACAAGGCTATCTGCACTTCACCTTTTGTAGATGCATCTACCGGCGGCATAATCTTCACCGTTGCGGCTCCCATAAAGTCAAACGGAAGCTTTGTTGGCGTTTTCGGCTGTGATTTCAAGCTCGATACCCTTACCGGTCTTGTAAACGAAATGAAGCTTACCGAGCATGGCTATCCTGTGCTTATAGATGCGGACGGTACTTTCCTCGTTCACTCAAACCCCGATTATATGCCGACTGCTGACGGAAAGCTCACGACGGTCAGCAGTGCCGCCGGAGATTATTCAAAAGCTCTCTCGACCCTTGGAAATGATGTAAGCATCGGTGTTTACAAAGACTACGACGGCACGGAAAAATATTTCACATTCAAGAAGCTTGACAGTGTCGGCTGGACAGTCGGATACATAATCCCGAAGAGTGATATAGAAGGGACTCTCACCGATCTCGGAATAATGTTCCTTATAATGTTCGTTGTATTCTTTGTTGGCGGAACAGGGATAGTGTTCATTGTAATAACCCGCAAGCTCAAACCTCTTGGAAAGCTTTCCGCAACTGCATCAAAGATCGCGGAAGGAGATCTCTCCGCACGTATCGAGTACAATTCCGACGATGAGATAGGAGCGCTCTGCACAGAGTTCCAGCGCTGCATCGACGCTATGCGCACTTATGTTGATGATATTTCAAATGTACTTACCGCGGTGTCTAAGGGCGATCTTACGGTTCCGCCGGCTGTTGATTACAGAGGCGATTTCTCAAAGATAGAGGAGTCTATGCGTCTGATCCTTGACGAACTCAGCAAAATTATGGCGGATATAAACGACGAGAGTATGCAGGTGATGAACGGTTCAAGCCAGATGGCTGAGGGTTCGCAGACTCTTGCGGACGGAACTACACGTCAGGCTTCTGCTATAGAAGAAATCTCCGCAACACTGGCGGAAGTTTCATCACAGATAGCGAATACCGCTCAGAATGCCTCCGAAGCCGGAAGACTGTCTCAGCAGACTCAGGAAAAGGTAAATCAGCAGGATGCCGAAATACAGAGCATGGTAACTGCGATGAACGATATCAGCAATACTTCTCAGCAGATAGAAAAGATCATCAAGACCATAGAGGATATCGCGTTCCAGACGAATATACTTGCACTTAACGCCGCTGTTGAGGCTGCAAGAGCAGGTGAAGCAGGAAAGGGATTTGCGGTAGTTGCAGATGAGGTAAGAAACCTCTCCGGCAAATCAGACGAAGCCGCAAAGAGCACCTCGTCTCTTATAAACGCCGCTATAGAAGCTGTCGATAACGGCAGCAAGATCGCACTCGCGACTGCTGATTCTATGAAGGAAGTCAAGGAGATGTCCGCACAGACAGCAGAGCTTATCACAAGGATCGCTTCCGCAAGCGCAGAACAGAACGAGTCTATCAATCAGATCACAAGCGGCATAGAGCAGATCTCTCAGGTAATACAGACAAACTCCGCTACTGCGCAGGAAACTGCCGCATCATGCGAAGAGCTTTCCGGTCAGTCCCGTATGCTGAAAGATCAGGTCGCAAGATTCAGAATAAACAGATAAGCTGTTCCGGTCAAACAGAATATTGCAGGAATATCTGCATCAGTGCATTATACACAATAAGCGATCGGTCAGGATATCTATATTTGACAAAAATACAGAAAACATACTTTTTTTCGATAAAAAAACTAAAGTTTTTACATATTCTGCCGATATTTTATATAGGCTGTGTTGCAGAACAGCCGCGCGCTATGTGTGCGATATAGCCTATACTTTATATACAGAAGTAAATTAAAACGAGAGGTGTCATTATGGAAGAGAATAACTCAACCCTTACGCAGCATTTTTCACTCGGCAAATTGTTCGTATATGTATTGCCGACGATCTTTGCGGTGTTGTTAGCATCGATGTATTCGATCGTTGACGGTATCTTTGTGTCCAATTTCGGCGGTACCGCAGCTTTTGCGGCACTTAACCAGGTCGGACCTATTTTCATGATCGTCGCAGCTATCGGTGTCATGTTCGGTACCGGAGGAAGTGCCCTGGTCGGCAAGATCCTTGGTGAAGGAGACAGAGAACGTGCGAACGGTACATTCTCATTCATCGCATACTGCATGATCGGTGTCGGAATTATTATCTCCGTTATCCTTTGGTTCACATTTGAACCGATACTTGTGGCACTCGGCGTAACAGAAGAAATGATGCCGTACTGCATGAGTTACAGCCACATCATTATTCCTGCAATAACGCTCTTTATGCTTCAGTTCTATTTCCAGAGCTTTCTCGCAACTGCGAAGAAGCCGGGACTCGGACTTGTTTTCACGATCGCTGCAGGTGTTACCAATATCGTAGGTGACGCTCTCCTGGTCGGCGTATTTTCAAACAACGACCCGATGAAAGCAGTTCAGGGAGCTGCCATTGCAACAGCAGCCGGTCTTTTCATAGGCGGTCTTGTTCCCCTTTTCTATTTCGCAAGAAAGAATTCGAGCCTTCTTCGCCTCGGAAAACCTCTGACAAAGATCTCAATTATACTCAAGACCTGCGGAAACGGTATATCCGAATTCCTCACCAACATCTCAGGTTCTCTCATCAACGTAGTTTACAACAGCTTGTTCCTCTACATGATCGGTGAGGTCGGCGTTGCCGCATACGGCACAGTAGGTTATGTCAACTCTATCTTCACCGCTATTGCCACCGGATTTGTGCTTGGTGTCTCCCCGCTGATCTCATTCAATTATGGAGCAAACAACACAGAAAATATGAAGGATCTCCATAAGAAGAGCCTGCTGCTCATTACCATTTTCAGCGTTGTCGCGACCGTTGTGATCGAACTTTTGTCTCATCCGCTGGCTGCCGCGTTCTCCCACGGAGATGAAAATCTCATGCAGATCACGGTCGATGGTCTGACTATCTTTACTCTGTCTTTCATGTTCAAGGGTATCCCATCATACGCTTCCGGCCTGTTCACCGCGCTCAACAACGGTAAAGTCTCCGGTATCATTTCGGTCGTAAGAACGCTGGTATTCAACCTTGCGACCATTGTAGTAGTTCCGGTCATCTTCTTCCATGCATTCGGTTCAAGCTACGAAGCAGCCTTCTACGGCGTATGGTATTCTGTCGTATTCTCAGAAATGCTCGCAACGCTCATGTCGTTCCTGTTCTTCCGCGGATATAAAAAGAAATATCATTACGCTTAAAAGTTAATGGGAACTTTGAAACTACTCCCAGCTTTTAACAACGCTTAACAGAAGATCCCCGTTCAGCTTCACAGCCGGACGGGGATCAGTTATTTTATCATACCTTTTTCAGCGGAACGTGTATGTAGTTCACGGTACTCCCGGAGCAGGAAGCGGCTGTTACTGCACATAAAAGTCCAGGTATGACCGGAATAAATCTTTTGTTTTTCATTATCATATCGAATCCTTTGCCCAGTTTGCCACCTTGCTCTTTGACTGCTCGGATTCAGCTCCGTGAACGGACAATCCGGGCTTGAATTTTGCACCCTTGCAGATACCCTTTAAATCGCGTTCGCTGCTGCCGAGACCGCTTCCCTCATTGGTGCAGAACGGGATAACGGTCTTGCCCTTCCAATTCTGCTTTTCGAGCGCCGTGAACATACACATCGGCATTGTTCCCCACCAGTTCGGATAGCCAACAAAGATCGTGTCGTAACCGCTGATGTCGGGCATCTTCTTTATCTCCGGACGAGCCTTTTCGCGCAGCTCCTGCTTTGCTTCCTCGATGCAGGTCATGTAGCTTTTGCTGTATTCGCGGACAGTCTCAACCTCGAACAGATCTCCGCCCACGGTGTCCTGTATAAATTCTGCAACACGCTCTGTATTGCCCTTTGCGATAGTCTTTATGCTGCCGTCCCAGTAGTTTTCACCCTTGCGGGAATAGTAGATTATAAGTGTCTTTGCCATTTTCAAGTACCTCCGTTATGTTTTATTGATATTATATCACAGGTTTCGCGATAAATCAATTCGGATATCTAATGTATATCATAAGGAAAACTTATGAATGAACCCATACATTATCAATACCACGAAAACTGTTCATCTTTCTCAAGTGCTGCCATATCTTGTTATAAAGTGAGGACACAAGCACCGAAAAAATCATCGGCATTGCGAGCTTTTCAAGGAGCTTCTTCAATGCGTCCCTGCATAGTATTATCTTTTTCCATTCATATCACCCCGTTTTTGTTCTGATTACATTATACCACCGAATCGAGCATTTGTCTAATTGAAATATCCGATTACCGATAGAAAAATTAAATCGCACTGAATAAGAAAATACCGCTTTACTTTCTCAGTAAATTGTGGTATAATTATATAGAAGTATATCGTATGTACCATGGATATACCTGTATAAACAATTTTTTAAAGGGAGTTAGAAAACATGAACAAAAGAGTCAAAAGAACGATAAGCGCTCTACTTGCAAGTGCAATGATCCTCACCGCGTCAGCAGGAACGCAGGTGATCGCATTGGCGGACGGCACTTCCGTCAGCACGACTGCAACAGCCGCAAAGACCTATAAGCTCGCAAGCAAGAGCGTAAATACTTATTTTTATGAGTACAACGATCAGAAAGCTAAGACAAAGCTTTACTTTATGAACGGTGTCTATGATGTTCCTTATATTGAGATCAGCGATATGGCAGAGTACCTGGTACGACTGATGCAAATAAACGGGCGCACGACCTATGATCTGAAAGTGGAAAAAGACGGCGATACCGTTACCCTCACAAGAGAGAGCGGATATATGGCAACTATCAACTTTGCTGATGACTCCATTTTCTTCTGGGATTTTGACGGCTTCATCACAGCGGAAAGCAAGACTCTGGTAGATATTATCAACACGATCTGGGATTCTTCCGATGAAGTCTCCGGGATAAAGACGGTCAAATCTACCGAGCGCTACGGCAGCCCCGTTGTAATGAACGCGGCAGATTACGACATTGATTTTGTCCGCAAGAGAGACAAGTATTACATACCCCTTCAGACTTTCTCCGATATATTCCTGACAGCTGCCAAAGGAGGAGTAATTCTCTATAACGGAAGATCTATCATATTCTGCCGGGGAAAACAGGAGGAGATTTATGCCGACGGAAAATATACCAAGCTCGGACAGGTGTATTACGGAAAGGATGGCAAGTACGCGACTAATAAGATAAGTAAGGAGCTTGCGGAGTTCAGTGCGGCTGAATTCTGCTTTGCAATGGATAATCTTTACGGATTGAGAGAAAAGCACAGTATAGACAACTTCGGAACACTTTTACTGCAGAGAGAGACCGGTTTCAAGCTGTTTTCGACTAATTCAAAGACAATAGACAAAGAACTTCACTCAATAGTTACCGATGTACTCGACGACAGTCACAGCGCATACGTTTTAAGCTCCTATGCTTCCGGTGCCGATTACGCAAAGAAACTTGCGGAAAAATACGGCGGCGGACATGCGGACGAGATATACGTCGCTCGTATGACGGAGCTTATGAATAAGAGAGAGGAATATTATCCCGAAGGTGTTCCTTTTTACGAAGAAATCGGAGATACATCATATATCACGTTCGACCATTTCTCATTTGATATGGCGGAGGGCGCAGAACTTGATTACAATGATCCGAGTACCATTGCGGGTACTTTCGGCGCGATCTCGTATGCGGTAAATAAGATAAACCGCAAGGACAGCCCGGTCAAAAATGTTGTTCTTGATCTTTCCTGCAATTACGGCGGATATGTTGACGCGGCAGTATTCACTATCGCATCTTTCCTCGGCAAGGCGAGTATCAGCATTGAAAACTCAAAGAGCGGCGCTCTTGTAACAAACTACTACAAGGCTGACACGAACTTTGACGGCAAATACGATTCCGATGATACACTCGCCGGCAAGGGGCTCAATCTCTACTGCCTCACTTCCAGTGTAAGCTTCTCCTGCGGCAACCTCGTTCCCTGCGTATTCAAGGAGGATCCTCATGTGTCCATAATCGGTCAGAAGTCCGCCGGCGGCACTTGCACAGTAGGCACTATCTCCACGGCAACAGGCGCGGTAATGAACATTTCCAGCAACTTCCGCCTGAGCTACACCAAGAACGGTTCGTTCTATGATGTTGACCAGGGCGCAGAGCCGGATTTCGTACTGTCTAAGATCGAACATTTTTATGACAGAAAGTGGCTCACAGATTATATCGACTTGCTTCCGTAATTCCATTTATAGGTACATCTTTGCCTGAAATCAAAGATGCTCTCCCGTCAGTTCAACAAACTGTCGGGGGAGTTCTTTTTATCCGTAAATGAAAACAGAGTTGAGATCCGGCCCGCCGGTCAGAAAAATCTCCTATAATCATATATGCTTACTTGCAACAATCCTTTTTTCTTAACCCACATTTTTCTTCCGTTTCCGGACAACAATTGCTTTTATGTCTTTGGCGTATCTCCGCACAAGCCCGGCTGTCGCTTGCAGCTTGGTGATGATCGAGAGCGATGCCATAATGCTCACACATCACATTCAGCTGATGACTCATCTCCGGCAGACAAGCCCTGCCTATCTTTACAGTGCAGAGGTATTTCACAGTAGGTTTCCATTCAATGCCGTATTAAAATATGAACATCGTGTTGTGATTAACAGTCAACCGCTCGAACTAAACAGGAATATGCAGCTTGCACAATTTTGGGCGACATTTGCAATGATAATCCACAAAGACCAGATAAGTACCAAATCAAAGCAAAATCCCGCCAACCATGATGGTTAGCGGGATTGCTGGCTCCTGTTACTGGACTTGAACCAGTGACATCTTGATTAACAGTCAAGCGCTCTAACGTTTCAAAGGGCTTTACACTAATTTCCCCTCTTTTTTCGATAGCGATTGACTGTTAAACGCAGGAATAAATCCCTTTGTAATGCCCGTTCGCGGACTTTTGTATTTTGTGGCATCTTACGCTGAAATGACGCTGCTCTCGGTCAATTTCACCCAGTTTTCACAAAACTTTTTGTACTCTTCATTAAGCTCGACTGACAGCTCATAATCCTTGTGCAGCTCTATTCGCGTGACCAACCGGGAAATGATCATCTTCTTCTGCTCTATGGTGCAGGTGTCGAATTCCTGCGCCCACCTCACGAACTGCTCAAACATCGGACGTATCTGCTCAAGCGACGCTTTCTTGCAGTTGACCTCGTTCTGAAGACGTTCGATCTCGTCTTTTATGTTGACAATGCGGTTCTCAACGGTCTTTATAGCTGTGCTGAGCTGTTCGGGAGTATATACGCTGTCACCCGTCAAGGTAGCTCCGATCTCATCCTGCAATTTAAGCAGCTGATCGGAGTTCTTTTTGAGTTCAAGATTCAGCTTGGTCTGCTGCGCCTTGCTGCTCGCCGCTTCCTTGACGAAACGCTTCTGAATATCTCCCTCGTCCGGAGCGTCCTTTATGCTCTCGAACACCTGATGAATAAGCTCCACCACCGCAGCGTCCACTCTTTCGGCAACGTATGTACTTTGTCCGTCGCACTTGCACAAGCCCCGGCTCTTATGGTAGCAAAGGTATTTGAGCTGCGAACGGTCATACACAGTACCGTCCTTCTTCCTTGTGTACTTCTCACGATACACGATAGAAGTCAGCCTGCCCCCGCAATGACCGCAGAACATTATCCCGGACAGCAGGTTCTTGCTCTTGGTCTGCCGTGCTA
>CAMOKN010000004.1 GCA_946617595.1 uncultured Clostridia bacterium | reverse complement strand
GAACGGCGAAAACAGCCGCTCGATATCTTCCTTCTTGATGCCTATTCCGGTATCCTTTACCGAAACCTTCAGCATTATCTCGTTATCGCTGAGCTTTTCCCAGTCCACCGTGAACAGCACACTGCCTGTCTCGGTATATTTCACAGCGTTTGTAAGTATATTCAGAATGCACTGCTTTAGTCTAATGTTATCACCGAAAAGAGTACGCGGCATTTTCTCATCTGTCCTGACAGTGAAAGTGAGTCCCTTCTTCTCTGCCCTCGGACGCATCATGCTTACAAGATCATAGATCATAAGCGATGTATCGTATTCCACCGGAACAAGCTGCATCTTTCCCGACTCTATCTTTGAAAAGTCAAGAATATCGTTTATTATGGAAAGCAGAGTATTGCTGGCATTTCGTATATTCATTGCGTACTGACGGAGCGTTTCATCATTGTACTCACGTATGATCATTTCGTCCATACCGAGTATGGCATTGATCGGGGTTCTTATCTCATGGGACATACTTGCGAGAAAATCGCTCTTTGCGCGTGAAGCCTCTTCGGCTACCATTTTCGCTCTTATCAGTTCTTCATTATCTTTCAGACGGTTTGATGTGAGCAGAAGATAAGCTACTCCTATCGTAAACAGAACGGTTATAAGCTCAAATACGTGCCCGACAAGACTCACTATCCCGTATGCTCCGGCAACCGCAGATTCAGAATCTACAAATCCGGACAGATAGAACTTAGTCTCCGGTATTTCTGCCGCAAATACGTAATAATCACCGGACTTTGTATCTACCTTTCTTGACGCAGAAGATGCGGATTCAAGATCTTTAAGAAGATCCCCGTAAACCGAAGCTATCTCCTTTCCGTAGTAAAAGTCGATATCCTCCTGAGTTGAATTTTCAAACGGAACTATTATCTCGTCTTCTCTTGTAATGACAAGTGCTTTTCCGAACCCGTCAAAGCACGAAACAGTAAAGTTCTGCTTTATATTATCAATAGGACAGAATTCATAGAAGACATATCTGATATTCTCTCCGTTATATACGGGACAGGTGAAAAGCAGACCGAACGAACTGTTGAAACTTATGTCCTTGTTTCCTCTGAACGATGACTGTATCCCGTCGAAATCGGAAGGAAGATATGCCTCGCCGTATCTTGCGGTGCCGTCGAGAGCCAGAAGTCCGGTTCTCATACCGTTTCCGTGATTTATGTTGAACGATGAGAACACGCTGTCAAGATCGCCATTCAGATTCTTTTCGACGACCGCAGACATATATTCAAGCTTCGTAAGCTCGGTAGTAAATGTAACTGATGTCTTTTCGGCAATAGTCTGAGCCTGTCTCGCTACCTGACCTTCGCTTACATTATATATCATCGACCTTAAACTGGTATTAAGAAGGATTCCGACAAAGATCAGAACAATAATAAAACTCACATTTATCGCGGTACGCGGATTCCTGAGTATATCACTGAGCTTATTCAATTGTCTCAACCCCCTTCCACGAAGTCTTATACAGTCACAACTCCGTCAACATACCAGTCGAAGTGTTCAAACATCTGAGCATCTGACATTGATTCACCCTCCGGAACACGCAGCACTCCCTCATTGTCCGTTATAGGACCGTAAAACACATCGAATGAACGATCCGAGAATTTTCTCATTGCCGCTTCAAGAAGCTCTTTACAGCCTCCGACGGCATTATTTGTCTTTTCAAGCGGTGTCAGTTTCATTATTCCGCTGTCTATGCCGAGCCATGTATGTTCTCCGCTGAATTTTGCCTGTTTGCAGAGCATGATCTGCTCTTTATAATAGCTGTCCCATTCCCACTCACAGGCTGTAAGAAATGTATTCGGAAATCGGTCAGAAGTATCTGCATTATATCCTATTGACCATACCCCGTTTTCCTCAGCGACCTGCATAGGTGCCAAAGAATCGGTATGCATTGTCATAACATCTGCTCCCGTCGAGGTTATGAGGGACATTGCGCAATCGTAAGCTGACTTGTCATCTGTTCCGGACCCGCAGAATGCGACCGTTACTACTGCTTCGGGAGCAACGCTTCTTACACCAAGAGCAAAGGCATTTATTCCCCTTATCACATCAGATCCGGGTGATGATGCCACATAGGCTATATGACCAGTGCTTGTCTGCTTTCCGGCGATGATCCCGCTGAGATAGCGGGTCTGATATGCTCTTACGGAAAACGAACCTATGTTTTTGCCGGAAGCTGTGCCGAATGCATTAAGAAAGTATCTGTCGGGATATTTCGCCGCGGCACGTTCTTCATATTCACAGTAATCGGGAGAACACCCTATTATAACGGTACATTTCTCATTCTCGGCAAGATCTTTAATTACATCTTCAAGGCTGTCATCCGCGATAACATTCTCACGTACATAAAGCACTATGCCGACTTCATCTGAAATACGGCAAATTGAATCATAATGAGACTGATCCCAGCCGGTATCGTCCTTGCTTCCGCTCAGTATAAGCCCGACATTTATTTTTTCAGGTACAACATATCTGACTTTTTCTTCCCTGGTAAAATTGAGAATGACTATAAAAGCCACTACAAGTATGGAAAAAGTGACTGCACTTACTATTATGCTTATTTTTGTCTGACTGATCTTTCCGATCTTCATGCGGCTCAGCTCCCTGATAATATCCCCATAATGTCTGCCGAAATATCGTGTTTGAGATCCATGATCGCTTCAAGGTCTTCCTTCATGCCGAATCTGTCAAAATAGAAATACAGTATATCGCATTTTCGGTAAGCAAGCTCGTGATCGTCCAGTGAGCTGCCGCGCCTTTCAAGCATTCTTATATATGAAAATACAGACTTTCTGCTGTTGTTTACTTCATTCTCGAAGAGCTCAAGCCAGAATTCATACAGCTCTTTTCTTGTTTCGGAAAAAGGTATCGTTACAAATCTGTAGATCAGGAGCTTATCACTGCTCAGCTTTTCAAGCTCCCTTGCAAGCGCTACTTCGCGTTCTACGCTGTTCTTGGTGAAAATATCGTCGTCCGGTATCGTTCCCCATCTCAGAAGGATCTCAGACAGGGGCATATCTACCGAAATGATAGTTTCAGGAATACGGAGTCTTGCTGTCCTTACGCTGTGGCTTTTCTTGTTCAGTTTGCGGCAGATATCCTCCGGAAATTCCGCTGCTGTGAAATACCCTGTCTCATACATTCCCATTCTTCCGGCACGTCCTGCTATCTGCTTGACCTCTGTTCCGTGGAGAAAGCGTCTTCTGTGTCCGTCATATTTGTAAGTTTCGAGAAAAACCACGCGCTTTATCGGGAGATTAAGTCCCATTCCCACAGCGTCTGTTGCAACCACAACATCTGTTTCTCCGTTTATGAACCGTGCGACCTCGCTTCTGCGGACATCATAAGGCAGGTCGCCGTATATTACGCTTGAACGTATGCCGACTGCCCTGAGCTCGTCCGCAAATCTCAGCACTGATCTTTTTGAAAATGCTATGAGCGCGTCCTTAGGTTCGACACTCTGAGGGAATATGAATTTTCTGCTGTCATATTCAAGCGGCACAGATCTGTAATGCCTTACGATCTCATAAGTATCCGAGCACTGCCGGATCAGCATTATCAGTATGTCCTCGGCATTTTCAGAAGCGCACAGGTGTATCTCGTCCGCCATAAGTCCGAGTATCGCGGCTGTCCATGCGCCGCCTCTCTCCTCATCTTCGATGAGCTGACACTCATCGACAACCGCAACATCATAATGCTCGTTCACATTGAGCATCTCGACGGTAGAAGATGTATGTGACGAGAAAGGTACGATTATTTCCTCCTCGCCTGTCCTCATGCTGCACGGAACGCCTTCTATGTTGAACTTCTCGCATATCTCGTATGCCAGCAGTCTCAGCGGCGCGAGATACACGCCGGTCTCAGCGTGCATACAAGCCTGAAGCGACTGATATGTCTTGCCGGAATTAGTAGGTCCCAGATGCAGTATAAAATGCCGGTGCATAGTGCGAGCGCCGGGATACAGGTCGATCACGTTGTCGGGTATCTCACGGAGTATCATCTCATGCGCCTGCTCGGATATCTCTATCTGTGATCTCATATACGAGATAAGCCTTTTATACTCTGCTCCTTCGGTTATTATGCCGGTAAGCTTTTCGCGGTCGAATCTGTTTATGAGCATCATGTAAAGATCAGCGATCCTCGGATAAACCGGACAGTATGATGCGAGGAACTCTCTTGTAAGCCGTCTTTTGTTTACTGCGCCATAGCCTGAATCGGCAAGCACCTGCTCTGCGATCAGTCCTCTGAGAAGCTGGTTCAGCGTCTCATACGGAAGGTATGAGCTGTATATCACATAATCAATACGTTTCTTATTCAGCGATGCCTCATCATACATACGGCGCATGAATTTTCCGTAGGTCTGTTCGGAAACAAATTCTCCGCACATTTCTCTCAGATATTTGCCGGAGACTATCATTCTGACATCGGAATAATGCGCAGTTATAAGCTGAGAAGCGGCATCAAGAAGTCTGCTGATATCTTCTTTCGTTATTTCATAGTTTCTGTACTGTGAAAAATATCCGGCTTTGCGCTCCTGCGAGCTCTTGTTCTTTCTGCTTTTCTTTTTTTTGGACGCCGGTCTTTCGTTTGCTTCTGAAGGAGCATGGACAGGAATAAGCGATGAGATATAATTCGTATATGCTTTTACAACCCTCGGTTCGGCTGCGGCATTTTCAGACACAAGAAGTCTGTAGAACTTTCCGGCATTAAGAGCTTTGAGTCTCTCTTCCCTTCCCTCTTCTGAGTCAAGATATGTACTGACAAGCTTATCCAGCTCGTCCTTTGAATCGGGACGCTGTGTTCCCAGAGATTCAATGAATCTTCTTTTGACAGTAAGATCTGCGGAAGCGGCACAGTTTACCTTGCTCCGCTCAATAAATTCCTCGATAGAAGGCTTTTCCAAGCTTCCACTCTCCTCTGAACCTGAATAATATTAGGCAATACCATACAAATAGCGGTATATTCTTAGAATCACTCGCTTACATGCTCCATTCCCTGATCGAGAATCGAACGGACATGGTCGTCCGCAAGTGAATAAAATACAGTCTTTCCGTCACGTCTGTATCTTACGAGACTTGCCTGTTTCAATATACGCAGCTGATGAGATACGGCTGACATAGTTGCGCCTATGAGAGTTGCTATATCGCACACACACAGCTCTGACTCGAACAGTGCATACAGTATCTTTATGCGCGTACTGTCACCAAAGATCTTGTACAGTTCCGCAAGGTCGAACAGAACGTCCTCATCAGGCATTATCTCACTTATCTTTTTTACCGTTTCCTCGTGAACATGATGAAATTCACAGGAAGGTACTTTCTCTTCATTTATGTTCATATAAATCCTTTTTGTCAGGTCGCGGCATCAGCCCATAAAGAGCGTCACCCAGTATTTGGTGTTTCCGTATATCAATACGGCTATCCCGGTCTTTTTATAGTCCTTGCCGAGAATATTCTTTCTGTGACTTGCGGAATCCATGAATTCTTCCATAATTTCTTCTGCGCTGACATTGACCGTGCTTTTGGCAATATTCTCGCCGGAGTCAACATTCACAAGTCCTAAACTTTCAAGCACCGTATAATATCTGCTTCCGTCAGGACGCTTATGCTCGAACAGCTTTGTTAGCTCCTTCACTCTGATTTCTGCCGCATTGCAAAGTTTCTTGTCAAGTTCCAGCTCGGAATATCCTGCTTCTTTTCGTTCGATATTAATAAGATCAAGAAGATCTTCGGTATAAGTCTGACGCACTCCACCGGTGAATACCGCAGTAAGACTCGGCTTCATGCCAGTCTTGTATGCGCGTGCTTTTATCGTCATACCCTCTTTGAAGTAAATGCTTTCCTTATACACTTTCGACTTTTCTGTAGGAATACTGCCGTCAGTGGTATAACAGATCTTTGCGTTTTCGGTATAGCATGATAACCTGAGCCTGCCGGCGGAAGTCATGGTGAAATCCGGCCGATACACCTTCGGACAAAGTATAGTGCAGATTGAAGCGACTGTATTCCCGTTTTTATCGAACTCTATCGCCTTTACGGTGACCTTTGAATCTGTTCTGAGTGTTTTTGTATATTTGGTGGAAGCTAAGGTGGGAATAGTTCCGTCCGACGTATAGCGAATAGTATCCGAGCTGTTTTTCGGCATAAGAGTGAGTCTCACGTATTTTCCGGAATAGACGATCTTATGATCTATCATATCCGCTGCCGAAGATACCACCGGCCGGAATGTCACAAAAGCTGAAAAAAATACAGCGAATGCAATAAATAAAGTAAATACTCTCTTCATTTTTATTCCTATTATCAGATCACGATTTTCCTGCACTCCATATAAAAACGTTTATCTGCGGCGTGTCCCATTGAGAAGGTCTTTCTCGGAAGAGCGCCGTCCTTTATAACTGTCGGGAAAAGCTCGGACTTCTGCATATCCGGCAGTATGAATCCGACACAGCCTTCTCTGTGGGAAAGCTGACGCACAACGTCCGCCCCGTGGATATAGTCCACCTTTCCGCCGTTCTTTGCAAGATATTCGTCGATGAAATCCTGAAGACTGCCGACAGCAAGCTCAGAGGTGCGTTCATGTATGTAATAAAGATGCTCCACACCGTTTTTTACCGCAATGATACGCTGATTGGAAAGAGTGCTGCTGAGTGCGAGCTTTTCTTTTGCTTCTGCAATGAATTTTTCTGTATCAACGTGTTTCACTATACGATGTATCGCCTCGAAACGCAATGCGGGGCTGTGGAGGTTCACAATTTCGGCAAGAGCGTATCTTGCAGGGTGATCTGAGTAGTCCCTTCCGGGGTCCGATGCTTTGAGTCTTTCGTAATACGCTTTGGCGGTGGCAAGAGAATGATTTCCGTCACCTACGGCAAAGAGCAGAGTCGGATAACCTTCTATCCTGTACTTTCTGTTGAAAGATGCATTGTCGCCAAGCTTATAAAGTGCGGCAAATACATTGTTCTTTGCCGTATCATCAAGCAGCCAGCCCTTTATTCTTCCGCCGCCTGCCATAAGCTTAGTATCATAGATCGGTGCCGCCGAATCCCTGATACGCGAACACGGCTCTATGACCGTCTTTTCCGCGTCATCTATAAGTATCATTATGTGGGGAGTCTCAATGACTGCACCCTGTCTTACCTTTAAACGAGGAGGGATACGGTCAACAACCGTGGCTTCGGTCGCTCTTACCGAAGATGTGCTTCCTTTGCGGTAATCGTACTGTTCAAGGTCTATTGCACCTACTATCCCCTTTCGTACCATTCCGTCGGACTGGACTCTCTCGATATAGACAAGAGAATCTTTATATTCGCGGAAAAAATTCCGGGCAAGCATATCATTCATATTTTCGTGTATCTTATCTATCCTGCCTTCAACATCAGTTTCTTCAAGATACACTTCGGGCAGTATAAGACCGAGCGTTGAAGGTGAATCCCCGACATACTTCTCGGCTTTTTCCCAGTATTCCGGCTCTCCGGTGTACTGGTCACAAGCTACGACTGCCCACTTGCTCATATCCGCTTCAGCAGGCAGAAGTATGTCTGCTGCTGAAAATGCTGTAGTATTTTCGTTTGCCATAATATTACCTCATTGTAATCATATTTAGATAATTATACCACATAATCTTCACTTTTGCAAGATTTTTTTCAAAAAAATGCCCATAACCGATAAAGGCAATATTACAAAGATATCTGATATATGTGCGATACTTCCTGAAATATAATCCGGTCAAAGCTATTGGGAACCTCTAAAAACCCATTTGAGAGAAAAAGAACTGCT
>CAMOKN010000003.1 GCA_946617595.1 uncultured Clostridia bacterium | reverse complement strand
ACTATGTCGTAAATCGTGAAAACGAATTGGTGGCAAATCAGTTTTAACGATAATCTTGTGAAATGTCCTGCTGAGATAATTCGGAGTAATTTCCTTACCGTTATCAAAAGTACACACATAGTCATTAAGATAGTAGGCTCTTTCAAGAATACTTCTGTGTTCTTGCTGGAGCTGTTTTTGTTTTAAAAGTACATCTCTAACCTGTGGTGTCATCGGTAAAGTACGATTACTACTTTCGGTCTTTGTTTCCGAGGTGTAGTTGCACTCTCCCGTAATCTCTTTTGTACATTGTTGCAAGGTTTCTCTGATCCAAATCGTTTCGTTTTCAAAATCAACATTATGCCATTTTAAGCCCAAGACTTCGCTTCGACGAAATCCATAAACCGATGCCAAAAATGTTGGAAGATAAATCGGCGTGTCCTTTACAGCTTCAATGAGCTGCTTAATCTCACTTCGATTCAAAAACTCGGCTTGAAATTTCTCAGTTGCTTTCGGCGTTTTAGCTGCTGTCGCAGGATTCACACTTATCAATCCTTTTTCTACAGCGTCTGCAAGCGCCTTAGAAATATTCTGATGATGGTGCTTAATGGTCGTAACACTAATATCTCCAACTTTTGACTTATAGTAATCGCTTAATTGAAATGGCTTCAATTCTTGAAGTGCCACATTCAATTTTGTAAAATATGGAATAATATGGTTTTCCATATTACCCTTATATCCGCGATAAGTATTCGGTCTTACTTGGTCTTTGATTTCGGACAACCATTTCGTGAAATACTCGTGTACCTTAATGTTGGTGTAGTATTTGACGTTTTTTCTATCCCACTCTACACACAGATCTCGCAGCACCTTCTCGGCTTTCCTCTTGTTATTCTTTTCAGGATAACCTGTTGAAATCCACTTAAGTTTGCGTTTACCTGAACTATCATACAAATTTAATACGGCGTAATATTTACCGTTTTTTACTGCTAAAAATCCTGTTGTCGGCATTATATCCTCCTTCCGAAAAAGCCGACCAATGTTCAACACTATGAGTATAACAACAATGGTCGGAGTATGCAATTATGCGATTTAACATTTCTCAAGGAATTCAATAATACTTTTCTTTGGGATAATGTATTTAACTCCTATTCGTATTGATTTAATCTCTTTTTCTCGGAGTAGCTTATAGACATTTGAGCGACCAATATGAAGCATTTTCATAACATCATCAACGGAAACAATATCTTCATATTCAGAAAAAATCATTTTTATTTCTGTTGTATTTTTCAGTTCTTCCGTATTTATCACTCCTTGTCTGTATTATCGCTGTTTGCCATCTGTTCCATCTCATCGTCAGCCTTTGAAGCTACAAAGCAGCAGCACATCACCACTACTCCGAGAAAAGCGCCGACGAATAAGCCGACTATAAATCCTATCATTTGTGACTTCCTTTCTTGAATGTATTGTTATTCAGTCCCAAGCCGATCATAAGCGCCGTACCGATTTTGAAAAGGGATTTGAGCTTGATGTTGCCCATTTTTCTGATAATCCTTCTTTTGTCAATGGTCACAACCTGTTCTGTGAGCGCCAACGATTTCTTTGTCAGACAAGCACCTTTTACTCTAACGTGCGTAGGGATATGTGCCTTTGTCTGTCTGGACGTGACAGGGACAACGATTGTCGTGGGGCTGTACTTATTACCTATATTGTTCTGAACGATGACAGCCGGACGAACACCGCCCTGTTCGCTGCCGTAGCCTATGCCGAAGTCCACTAAATAGACTTCGCCTCTGTAAACTCTCAAAATAATACCTCCGTATTATGTAGTCAGCGCGTACCTTTCACAGATACGCGCTGTTTTCGTTTTATTGCATCCATATTGAACGAACAGCTCAATTTTGGGTAGCTGTCCGTTTTGATGCCAAGTCGCAACAGAGCGCAACACAAGCGGCAATGTGATTGCTTTCCCATTAAGGACATTGTTTGCCGCGAGCTGTGTAATGATTGGCTCTGCTGTACTGCGACTTTTTGTTCGGTATTCGTTCTCAACTCCCCCGAACGGGAACACATCAGACGGTCAACGCATATTGACCTCATCAGCCTTACGGCATACTACAAGGATCTCTCATAGCCGCTCTCATTGCCTGCGACGCTTTTAACGCTCGGACTGTGACTAAACGGAAGTATCATTATGCCCTTTGCCTGTCATCGCCCTCCTTGATTGTGCCTATCAAGGTCGAAGTCCTGAAGGCTGCAAAGCAGCGTTCGCTTCTGTAGCTTGTCCGTGCCGGACAACAAAGGGAAAGTTTCTGATATGCTGTTATTCGGTTGTCAAAGGGCTTGCCGTATTCATTGGCAGGAGAGGTAAATTACCCTCTCACCCTTTATTCCACACTTTTTCAGAATTTTTTGCAGACTTTTTTAAAAATTTTTCAAAATTCTTTTCAGCTTTCTCAAAACAGCCTTATGCTTGCGGCTAATAGTGGAATAATGGACGTTCCATTCCTTTGACAAATCAATAATGGTTGCAGGCTTTTTGCTATACAGGCGGGCAACAAGCTCTTGTTCCTCCTCGGAAAGTGATTGAACAGCTTGATAGAGCTTTTCAAGCTCAATTCTATGTATAGCCGTACTCTCAATATCAATGGCTGTGTCCTCAATCAATTCCTCGCCCGAACATCTTTCACCGTGATCGTTCGCTTCGAGAGCATACAGTGATATTTCATATCTGCCGCTATCCTTCTTGCAGTCAGCGACATATTGTGTGCGCCGTTCCTCCTTGCGGATATGACTGATTTTAGAGGAAGGTATCTCGATAAAGACATCATCCTCCGTTTCTTCTTCGGCTGGCAGCTTATAAAATCGCTTGCCCCGTCCGTTAGGGCTTTTCAAGTAGTCATAAGCCGCCTTTCCTTTTAATCTAATAAATCTTCTCTTTCCATCGGCAGAGAAGTAATCTCCATTTTTATCTTCAATAAAAAAGATTGACAATTATAAGTCCTCCGTTCAACTTGAAATGGTTAGGTTTCAAGTTGAGCGGAGGGGCGCGGATATTTGACGGATAACGTCGAACTATATAAAAACGGGTATAAACAAACTTGTTTACACTCTTTTTTGTCGAAAAGAAAGGCGCTGTACAGTCATCAGACCATACAGCGCCGTAAAATGCAGATTTTTGATTGTATCTCTTGCTTTTCCTCTCAATCGCAAGAATTTTCTTATCGGTATTTGCAGGATATTTCACAAATACCGATGATAGCAGATTTTAACCCATTATTCTGTCATTATCAGTCGATAAAAAAAAATAAAACTCAAAGCGTGTCGAAACTCTATAAACGCCAAAAGGCAGAAGAAAAATCGCTTTTTCTTCCGCCTAAGCAATCATCATATATCGAACATCACGTTAGAGGATATGATGTTCTGTTGTAAAAATATAATCCTTTCCTATATCTGATTTATAATCAATCTACAACGACCGGAAGCTCAAACTCGCTAAAGGAAGGTTCTTCTGCCGCAGCAGAACCGCCGCCCTGCGAGCCGCCTGAACCGCCTTGGGGCTTAGAAGAACTGTCGCCCTTTGAACTGCCGCCGCCCTGTGATTGAGAAGAACTGCCGCTCTTTGATCCGCTTGTGCTGCCCTGTGAGCTGCTTGAACCGCTCTTCGACTGAGAGCCGGATCCGCTGTCACTGTTAGCGCCGGACTGTTGATTGCTCTGACTTCCGTTTGAGCCGGATTGTCCGCTGTCAGACGAAGTATCGGAGCTGTTGTCGGACTTTTTATTATCTGTCGCGCCCGATTTGGCAGGTTTCAATTCAACCTCCGGTTCGGTCGATTTCTCAGCGGACACGGTAGCAGCCTGTGTCGCCGTATCTGTTGTAGCTGTATTTGAATCATCATCTTTCTTTCCGCAGCCTGTCAGTAAGCAAACAGCCAACGCAAAAGCCGCGAAAACTATCAGTATTCTTTTCATCTTAACCTTTTAACCTCGCTATCATCCTAACGTAAACATCACTTTTTCGGAACAACTGGCAACTCATACGGATCGCGCGTCGGCTGTGGAGTCGTCGGCTGGGGTGTTGTCGGATCGGGAATCGTAACCGTTTCATCTATGTGATAGATGTTCTCAAATTGTGCCAGATAACGCTGGATACTCGTCGCGTCTGTGATATTCAGTCCGTCGCCGTCCACATCGGCAGCTCTCTCGTCAAAAGAAGGCGTAGGTATTTCAACAAGCCTTCTCTGGATTGTAGTCGCATCTCTGATTGTCACTACGCCGTCGCCGTCAGCGTCGCCGCGAAGATAACTGCTCGCGGCAGATACCGGCAAAGCCATACCGATAGTAGCCAATAAACAAATCAAAGCTAATCCAATCAATCCAAGTCTTTTCATTTTCAATCCTCCTGAGTATTCATATTACTAAATCTATTTCGTCATCGCCATCTTCTTCGTCCGAGTAGATAAACCTTCCCGCTTTAGGTTCTTTACGTTTCCTTTTAGGCGCGGGGAGCATAAAGCAAAACGCCGTTCCGGCAAAGCCGACAAAGTACAACACACGGCTGACCAGCGTGAGCTTCAAGCTCTGCTCGATGTTCATCCGATATTTAATCATCAGCACACATTCCAAGATGAAATGTAATGTGAACAGGACAATAGCAATCGTCATCAAGGTGTTTATCAGTATCTTCATCTGTCTGCGTGTTAGGTCGGCTCTCTGCATAATATAACCCGCTGTCAAAACGAGCGTGCCGAGCTGTGAGAGAATATATATAGCCGCGTTCAGCACTGTAGCCGGTTTTGAAAAACTCAGATTACCGAACACCGTTCCTATGTTAATCAGCCGCATAGCGAACAGCAGTACAAGCCCCGCGACCGTCAAAACGGAATGAGCCGTCCACACGCTGTCCTTCTCCGAAAAGCTGAGATATGCGGCAACCGTCAGCAGCAGATAAAACACAATGCCGATCAGTCTGCCGACTCTGTTTGTGTCTATATTGATTGCCAAATAGATCTGATAAGCGGTAAACAGCGTAAACGATAATGCTGTAATCAGCTTGATAATCGTCTGAAAAGCTCTGTTCTTGAATATGGATTCTTTCACTATTCTTCCTTCCTTTTGAATTGTTTTACTTTCTTATATTCCGTTAAAATACCCTTTGGGTGCGTGATTACGCCCTTGATGGGTCGCCAGACGAGCAGCAGCGGATAGAGCGCCTTGTGCCTTGCAACAAAGGGATAGTGCTTCTCCAAATAATCATCCGATACAAAGATTCGGCTTTTGAGGAAGCGTCGTTTGGATTCCTTGCTGTCGTCGCCGCCGAGGTTTTTCTCCCATCGGTGGTATTCCTGATTCTCATAAGTCCCCTTGTAGCCGGACATAATCAAGTATTCGAGGTCTTTTTCGTCCTGCTCGCTCAGCTCCCCGCCGGTAAACACCTTTTTTGACAGAGAGCGCAACTTTTCTTCAAAGTCGGTTATTTTGAGCTTTAGAAGCTCCGCGCTAAGATACCCACGGTCTAAATCGGGGTGAGAGCGCAGGAACACATATACATCGAGCAGAGAGCGCAAGCCCGTACCGCCGTGAATATAGTGCTTGTAGGTGTGGCAGAGGACGTAGAGGTAAAAGTCCTCGTCGCTGAAACTGCACTCACAGCCGTTTCTATGCAGCTTATCCGAAACATCGGCATAATATACCTCAAACAGCGGCATAGTATCATTGCCGAACAGCGAATGGTGCATTTCAAATTCGAGCGTCGGCGGTTTTGAATACACATCATGGTGCCATTGTTCAAAAAACTCACAGCTATATCCGAGCCGCTCCATGATCGAACGAATATCATTCATCCGCGTGTTATCGACCAGAATATCATTATCGGTCATTTCACGCATAAAGGGTTCGGGATAATCGTCTTTGAGCAGGATACCTTTCAGCGGCATATACCAAATTCCCGCTTTTTCAAACTCCTGCGCGATCGCCGCGCGCTCCAGCTCAAAGAGCGTCAGCTTGCGGATCGCTTTCTTCTTCGCTTGATCGAAGGCGCGCGGCAGGGGCATAACCCTCTCGAGCGCGCAAGCGACAGCGGCAGTCATCATGTGCATAGCTGACAGGCGGTAAATCTCGCGCAAGTCTATTTCCGCGATCCTCGCCTTGTCCGGCGTTTCCTTATTCACGGCGCAGGACACGAGATAGATCATATCCTTTGCAATCCGCGTGATATACTCCTGCGTGGTCTCTACGGGATAGGTCTTGCCGTTACGGACAATTCCCGTCAGCACGCCGATGATATGCTTATCGGTGATCCCCTTCTCGACAAAGGTGCGGTTATCGCCCTTCATCGAATACTTGCCTTTTTTGATCTCAACGATACGGTGCAGGACGTACTGTCCGCTGTCGCGCTTATAGAGCGGTATATCGCCGACCTTCAACGGTTCTTTGACGGCTTCGATCACCAGCAGATTGCCCTCGCGGATAACGGGGATCATACTGTCGCCCTCGTTGGTATAAACCAGCCTGCCCTGCTCGGCGATCACATCCTCAAACTTTTTATTCATCTATCGCGCCGATCTTTCTGAGCCTGCCGATTGCCTCATGTACGTCGTCTGCAATATCCTCTCTGTCACCGTCAAAGCGAGCGCAGAGGGTATCGACGATCTCATCCTCGGTGACGTCGTTTTTTAGGCACTCCGCGATAGCCGAGAGAGTCTTGTTGCCCTGTATCAGACCGTGAAACTCCGCCCCCGCGGTGGGGACGATGACCGTTTGTCCGGCAACATCATGAGATAGAAAATGTTGGTTTAATTTCAAAAAAGCACTTCCTTTATACGGACATTCGATAATACCCGCTTTTCGGATACTATTGAATATCTGTAAATTGTCCGCGCCGCCGTTTCAAGTACAGCACCTAAAACGGCGGCGCGTTTGGTTATTTCATTTGTAATAACCTTTGTTTTGCTGTCAAAAAGACCGCGTTACAAAAGATTACATTCCTACGGGCATTTCCCACGGATTATCCGGGTTTAATGCCGGAGGCGTATTACCGCCGGGCGTAATACCCGAGGTAGTGATAACGTCCTCTGTGTCAAATTCGGTCACGTCCATCAAAAGACGCTCATAAGTTTCTTTATTCATATTCATGCACGTCCTTTCTGTCAGTTCTGGGTAACTTTACTGTTATCTTCGATGATCACGGTGCCGCAGGAGCCTTCATCGCCTGCGCCGATGGAGTTGGGAGCGTCCTCGCCCTTTGTCGCGGTGACCTGTGTCACGGTGTCGGCGATCGTGATATTGCCACATTTAGCACCGTCTCCGCTTCCAATACCGGCTCCATCATAACCGCCGTTGGCTGTGATCGTACCGCCGGTGATGGTGATGTTACCGCAGGAGCTTTGATTTCCGCTTCCTATACCGGCAGAATATTTACCGCCGGTGGCTGTAATAGTACCGCCGTTGATGGTGATGGTTCCGCAGGAGCTGGATCCACCGCTACCGATACCGGCTGCACGAAGACCGCCCTTGGCTTCGATTGTACCGCCGTTGATGGTGATGGTTCCGCAGGAGCTGAGTCTACCGCTACCGATACCGGCGGCTTGGGAACCGCCGGTGGCTGTAATCGTACCGCCGTTGATGACAATGTTGCCAGCTTCAATTTCATAACCGCCGCCGATGCCCGCGCCAAAGGGGTTGGTGTTATTGCTGTATGCCGTCAGTCTTCCGTCGCCCTCGATGGTCAGCGTCTTGTCCTTAGCGATTAAAATACCGGGATAATTGTTATTATATCCATATTCGTCCAAGCCCGCGCATACCGTGTTCTCGCCTTCGAGCACAAGGGTAGCGT
>CAMOKN010000002.1 GCA_946617595.1 uncultured Clostridia bacterium | reverse complement strand
TGATTGGGATATAGCAAACACCATTCTTTACGGCTGATATGTATGTGGGCGGTTTATCCGTCCGCTTTTCTTTTATCCCTCGCGGAGTTCTGCATCCGTAGATATCAGCCTTTTGAGCTTATCCGCGACAGTCTCCTTTGCCGTATCCGAGAAATGAACATTAACGATATAGGTCGTTTTACCGATAGTCTTGACAAGTGCAGGAGTTTCCGTTGCTTTCTTTTCTATAACTGTTTTGTTCATAAACATTCCTCCGTCCTAAGATTTTAGAGTTGGTCAACAGCGCAGAAAGACATCGTTTATGCCGCGAAAGCATATTGACAATGAGTTTGAATGTGGTGGGCTGGTGGCCAGGCAGCAACTGCCCTTGGGCTGGGGCTTCCTGCGCTGCCGGACTACCGCGATCATCGAGGCTCGTTGTCAATATGACCGTGGAATAAATGCGGTCGGATGAGAACAGATTATTAAAGATAGGATCGATTGATTCAATTATTCCAGATCATTATTCTTTTTCCGCTTGGGTGCATCGGTCTGCACCGTCTGTTCCTGCGGCTGGTCTTTCTTTATCTCTGTTATCTGACCAAGCACCGACTGCTTTTCCGGCGCAGTCTGCACCGACAATTCTTCAAGCGGAATGACCTTACCGATACAGTAGCGGACATCTTCAAGAGGTTTGAGGTCGGCTTTCATCTTTTCAAGCTCCTGTTGCAGGTTGTCGCGCTCTGATTTTAAATTCTTCCGCTCACCCTCGTAAGCGTCAAAGTGAAAGCTGAGGTCGATGTTAAACTTTTTCAGCAGACGGAAAGCCTTGTTATACTCGTCAAGCTCTGCCTTGTGTTCCTCGGCATACTTGGCTTTAACACCTTTCCAGTTAATCTTGACATACTTATCGTGGACGGACTGCAAGCGTTCAATTGTTTCGTGGGCTTTGATTATGCTACATATTTGGACAGTTCCATTACGCTTCCTCCTTGGCCGATGATAAAAGCCTTGATTTCAGCTTAATATATGCGTCGTACATTGGTGCTGTCCCCTTAAGATAGTCACTTTGATATATATCACTTTTATTCAAGTCATTACGTTTTAGCAGCTCTGAAAGATTATCGACTGTAATACCATTGATGTTTCTAACGATGAAAATATTATCGTTCCTGTCGAATTCATCAAGGAGCTCTGCGTAATGCGTGGAGAATAATAGAGTCGCGCCTTTAGGATTTATAGCATTGTTCATAAAAAACCTTATAAGAGTGGATACGATCTCATGATTGAAGTGGTTTTCCAATTCATCTATGATAAGGTAACCACCGGTCTTGAATATGCTGATAGCATTAACAAAAATGTTGATACCTTTGATAGTTCCGGAAGAAAGATATTTGTTCAGCTCAGACATATTGTGCAGCAGGATCTCATTATCATTTATAAACTTCAGCTTGATATCCGGATCCTTGTTGGTCTTGTTTATCTTAAGATATTCGATACTGGGATCAAAGAACGCTATAAGCTCCGCAGGACAATCCTCAGAAACTATGAGTTGGTTTGTATCTGTATACCGGATCATATCTGTAAATACAATAGCATCCTTATTAGCTTTGTTAAGAGCAATACAAATACTAACGTCATCCAACAGGAAGGCGTTATCATTATTTCTTGTGATATTGGGCTCTATACCGTCAAAATCGAATAGATCAGCCTTTTTCTTGACCTTTGAAGCCGCTTTTGATTTTATATATTCGTCCTTTATATACAGTTTTTCTTTGTTCTTACAAACTGTCGTATGCAAAAGATGGATGGACCCATCTGATGTGAAAAAATAAACATCAAATGTAACGACATCCTTGTTGGTGAGCTTATCGAAAAAACCGTGATTATCAAAAGTGTTGATTGATTCATTGTTTAGCAGTCTGAACACAAACGAAATCAGTCTGAGAATAGTGGTTTTTCCTGATGCGTTTATTCCAATAAAGGATGTAACGCTATTCTGATAGTATGTCTGTCCACCGGTTGTAAAAATGGGGTGCATTTTCTCTGCATTATCAGCATTGACCCTCTGTAATGCTGTAAAATCCATTTCGCAAGTCCCTTTAAACAGGGAAATTCCTTCGGCTCTTATTTTTAATATTTTCATAGATCCTCCCAAAATCAGATATTGCGTTGTTACACATCATATTATACAACAAATCAGCTAATTTGTCAAGATTAAAAACGCATTTTCTGTTTTTATTCCTTTGCTAAAAACTAGAAGAAAAGCCCGCAGTAATGCGAGCTTTCCTTGTATAATGGGATCAAATCTCCTGCTTTACTATCTTTCTCAGCTTTGACGAAATGTTCAGAAACAGTTCCGAAAGGTCATTAACAGTCAAAAGACCGTTTCCATATATCATTCTCAGCGAATCGGCATTATAGTCGCCGCCGATACATACGCCAAGCAATGTGGAGTTTCTGCGGGCTTCGTTTACCGCCGCTCGTGCGTCAGCTATGCCCACACCGCCGGAGCACCTGTTACAAGAAGGCTGACCGTCACTTATGACTATCATTATCTTGTTAGGCTCTCTGCGTTTCTTCAGAACATTATAGGCATATCGTATGGAATAACCGTCGAAATTATCCCAGTAGTTCGATATAGCCAGCAGACTAAGACGAGTTTTCTTGTTATTGTTCCACTTTAGATAGTGATGCTGAACAACGTCATATTGGGTAGAGCAGATCCGTTCATCTGCTGTAAAGCCCATAACATAAAGCGGGATGCCCAGCTTTTCAAACATCTCGGCCAAACCCACGGCAGCCAATCTGGCATATTTGTACCTACTATCCCAACTCATAGAGCCGCTTTCGTCTATAAGCAAGAATACAGCAAAATCTGATGCCTTATGACGGATCGTGTTTTTGTCGAATAATCTGCATGTAACTTTGCCGGAATATCGCCGTTCAATGTTGAGTTTACCGCTTGTACGGTGGCATTTTTCGTCCGGATCGCTGCGAAACAGTCTCTGAAAGGCTTTAATACCCGTCTTGATATATGGATTCATCGCCGAGACCACTTCGTCATAAATGTCGTATGAAGAATAGACCTCGATTTCAGTCTCCTCGTCACATACATTAGTTTCCTCAGCTTCATCGGAAACGACCTTGACATTCTTGTTCATCACCGTTACATTCTGGAATTCGCCACATCTAAAGTCTATATTCTCAGGTGTAGAGCCGTCTTCAAGCTGTACTTTCTGTTTTTCGGTTCGGTGTATAAGTTCCTCCAGCTCATCAACAATAGAGTCGAGTTCCTCTTCGGGAACATAATAATCCTCTATATCGTCAAGTTCGACTTCGTGACCCTCGTAATCAGTCTCACAACTGCTATTAAGCGGATCATACTCTTCCGAGGAGGACGGATCCTGTTCAGTGTCCGAATAATAGACTTTTTCAAAGCTGTTATCGCTTGGTTCGGCATTTTCAGGCTCGGTTTCCAACAAATCAGAATCTCTGCTGCTTTTATCGGTTTCGCCTTTGTTGTGATCAGAAGACATATCTTTCGGACCATTTTCCTCACCTGGATTGCTCTCGTCGGCATCGGTTTCTTCCTGCTCAGTGCCGGGTTCGTACTTTGCGCTGCCCGAGTCTATACTATCCGACGGTGCCTCTTGCTCATCATCAGGCGCTATCTCACTACTTTCCACCGTACCTTCTGCACTTTCGTGAAAATCGGACTCATTTTCAGTATTATCCGCCTTTTCTTCGCCGTTGATAGAAGCATCCTCTTCATCGGCTCCTTCCGAATAAGTTGGGCTATCGTCCGCGGATGCGGTCTCAGCTATTTCAGAATCGGCGTTATCAGCACATTCAGAGCATTCCGAAGACTGGGAAGATGCTTTCTCTGAGCTCTCAGCACTGTCATTTGCGGCAGATTCGCTCTTTTCCTCAGATTTGCTATCTTCTTTATCATCTTCGGATGTGAGAGGTTCTGCTTCGGGTGAACTTGGCGCGGCACTTGTAAGTTTTCGTGTCGTAGCCCGTCTGTTGACAGAAGAGATATTGTCTTCATCACTTTCAGAGCTTGAAATACCTACAACTATCACGTTTCCTTCCATACTGTGATCTCCACCCTTGAGACTGTTGATCTCGTCAGTAACGATTGTGACCACAACCATATTGTTTTCCCACAGCGGACGGAGTATCTCCGCGATCTCTATACTCTTTTTTATGACCGTTTTGCAGTTTCTCTCCTCAACACACTCATTGTATATGGGGAGAATCTTGCCGAACAGCTCATAGGCTTCTTCCGACCTGAACTTTCCTTTTATAAGGCCGCAATCACCATAATGTACCATAGCTCGGAGTACTTGCTGAAGCGGACTTGGGTAGTCGCCAAAAGCATCGGGAGTATCTATTCCCGGGCTTTGCTTATACATCTCCCGTTTCGCAAAGGTCAGATCGGACATCTGAGTTATACGTCCGGACTTATCGTACTTGTCTTCCGTATATATTCCGCCAATATGTTTGGGCGCGAAGTTCTCGATACGGGCATCTTCAACTATGTTGAAAACATCCTTATACATCATACTTCTGATAATATCGTCGCTGAAAAGCGCTTTCATTGCGTTGAAGTCCGTAAGGATCTGGTGCATAGTCTCATGAACCCAGATCCCTTTGACAAATTTCAGCTTTTCTCCAATAGGGAGATCATCAATGAACGGATTATCTACGGACAGATGAATTACATTATCCTCCGAGGTATATCCTATCTGTCCTTCACATCTCGGTATCTCCGTTATCCGTATCCTGCGTTTAAGCAGCATACGGGAGATACCGGAGAGCTTACGGAATAAGGCACGCTTCATGCGCGCGGGTATCTTAGACATATTTCCTCCTTTACACAGCATTCAGCACCATTGGCTCTATCACCGTATCATACACATCTCTCGCAAGTTCCAGATCTTTTATGCCTATAGCATTAATGATCGTCTTTTTCACGGCTTTCTTTAGCGGAATTCCGCGTTTTATAGCTTTCAATGCGGCGAAACAGTGTCTCATAGTCAAAGACATATGGGTAGGTGTTGGTTTTGGGAAAACTGTTCTTGAAGGCTTCTTTGAACTGCTGACCAATAAACAGAAAGCCAATATTAAAGCGGTTTCCGGAGACGGCGCAGGCTGGATCAAAGATACCGTGGAAGCCAATTGCCCCAATGCCGTATTCTGCATAGATCCGTTCCATGTTGTCTAATGGGTGACAGATATTCTTGATCAAGTGCGAAAGGAAATTTGAAATAATGCGAGAAATAAGCTATCCAAAGAGAAGAAACTCATTAAAGTCGACAAAACAGAACCCAAGGACATCGCCGGAACCGAACAGCTTGTCAAGTCTATCAAATTATCGAAATATCCGCTTCTTATGAATCCGGAAAATCTAAACGAGAACTATAGTGCAAAACTTGATATGATTCTTCTGCACAACCGTCGGCTTGCAACCGCCTACCGCTTAAAAGAGGAATTAAGGCTGATTTTCAAGCTGCCGTCGGAGGAAGTCTCTGCTGCTAAAGGAAGCCGCTTGATTTCGCCGCCCTTCATCCGTGATATGTATATTTATCAATTATCTCATTTTGCCAACTGATTATGACAAAAATGTGTCGATTGTGAAAAGTTTGTTAAAAT
>CAMOKN010000001.1 GCA_946617595.1 uncultured Clostridia bacterium | reverse complement strand
GAAGGGAATCTCTAAAAACCGATTTGAGAGAAAAATATCTACTTGCACCGATAGCTGCGTCAAGTCCTCTCACCATGCGCCAGCAAGCTTTCGGAGACTTTTCTTGCTCTCGGTGCAACTATCTCATTTTCTCTTTTCAAAGCAGTTTTTAGAGGTGCCCTATATTATTTATCACATTTTCCACAAAAATCAACCGGTTATCATTTATTATTGACTGTTTTGAGGAAGTATGTTATAATCTCATTTGAAAAATATTTTATGCGAGGCAGATTTATGGAATACAGAGTAAACAACCTTATATATGCCGCAGAAAAAGACCTGCGCAACACTATCAGGTCGATTATTGAAATGACGGAGCCTGTAAATGTCGATATGCTCAGAGGCGCCGCCGATCTTGCCATTACCCGCTATCCGTATTTCTCGGTAAAGCTGGTGCGGCGAGGCGAGGAATATGTGATGATACATAATGACGCTCCTCTGCCGATAACATCGGGCGGCAAAGCAATTCCGCTCGGAGGCACTGAGAGCGCAGGTCATCTGCTCGCGCTGACTTATGACAAAAATCGCATAAGTGTGGATTCATCACACTTTATAACAGATGGGAACGGTATTTTCCCGTTTATCAAAACCCTACTGTATTGCTATCTGCATATCCTGCACCCGGATGAAGAATTTGATACATCGGGAATAAACCTTCCCGGCAGTGATATCCCGCCCGATGAAGCGGACGACTATCCGTTCCCCGATGAACCAATTGAAACAACGCCTCTGGGTATACGCTATTGCCCGATAGATGTGTTTAAACTCGGCGACCAACCGGAAGGATACACAAGCAGAGACAAATGGACTTCCTTCCGCTTCAAGGCAAAGCAGAAGGATATGATGAGGTTTGCGTCAAGCGTTGATGGCAGCCCGGCAACTTTTATTTCTTCTGTTATGTACCGCGCAATATCCGATATTCACCCGGAATGCGAGCTGCCGATAGTCTGCGGTATGCAGCACCAGTACAGAAAGGCTCTCAACAAGCCGCACAGCCACCTGTGCCATGTGAATATCGTTCCTATCCCTTACACAAGCAGAATGAAGAACAGGGACATCGAGCTGCTCAACACAATGGCTCGCGGAACTATCATAGTCCGTGCGGACGATTATAATGATGTGCTTTCTGTGAACGAACATATTGAAAACGAGAAGAAGATAAAAACTCTTACGCTCGCAGAAAAGCATGAGTATATGAAGAAATTTCTGCTGAACGGAATAGGTCAGAACACCTTTGAGGTAAGCTACACCGGTCGTATCCCGTTCAGCGGGCTTGATAAATACATATACGATTTTATTCCTATAATTGATATGAGACTCAGCGGCGGTATTTCGATCGAAATTTTCACGGTGGGTGAGAACTTCTGCATCAACATAATGCAGCGAAACGATGACAGCAGATATACCGACCGCTTCGCCGCTATCCTTACGGAGAACGGGATAAATTGTGTACAGGAACCGCCGGAGTATTTCGAGATAAACGATTTTATTCTTCCCGAGTAACATTATTGCAACCCGTCCGGAATATCACAACCGGACGGGTTTTCACAATTAAAAACATATATCTCCGAGACCGATGTCACACAGCGAGAACAGTCTCTGCTTCATCGCGGCGAGAGTTTCGGGAGTGAGCGAACCGGGGATCGCTATGACCATAAACAGCCGTCTTGCAAGCGAAGTCGCTTCGATCTGCTGCTCGGCTTTTGTGATGATCTCCTCGTCATCAGTATCGAGATATGTACGAATGAACACGTTCCATATCCTCTTTATTTCGTCTTTCGTGAATGGACGCAGCACAGGACTTGCGGCTATTGCTTCATTATCATTCGCACGATCAACGAAAAGTGAATACATACTTCCCATATCGAATACCGGGTGTCCGGTGCCTGCCGTTCCGAGGTCTATAAACATCATCTCCCCGTCACGAACCATTACATTCCCGAGGTGACAGTCGCCATGTATGAAAGTATCACGGTCGGGAATGCTCTCATATAACGCTTTCACCTTCTTCATTTCTTCATCGTTAAGCACGGACGCAAGATAAGACAGCGCTCCGATAGTTTCATATTTCACAGAGCCGAATTTTTGTGGATCTGCCTTGATCGAGTGCATATTCTTTACGATTTGAGCAAACTTTTTGATATGCTCGTCAAGATGTGTTTTATCCTCCGCGATAACGCTCACAAGATCTTTCGCGTCGAGCATTTCATATACTGTTCCATAGCAATCCCCCACACGAACGACATCATAGGGAATGGCCGTAGGGACTCCTGCAACAAAGGCGTTCCGTGCTTTTTGATTTTCTTTGCTTATGACCATATCAAAGCTGATCGTTGGTCGGAACACTTTTATGACCGTTTCCTCGTCCATACGGTAAACATCACCGGTAAAACCGCTGCCGATAAGCGTCATACCCTCGGTACTCACCTTGCGGAGCGCCTTTCTCACATCAAGCAGCTCCGTGAAGCCAGTTGTCTCGAAGATGTCATAAACATCACGCGATACATTGATTACAGGCAGCTCCTTGTTAATGCTCTTACGGAGCTTCATCAGCACACGCAGTCCCGCACTGGATATGTATTTGAGCTTTTCGGCGTCGATGATGATATCTGCGCCGCTTACACCGTCAACTGCCGCGAAAATCTCACTCTCGGTCTGTGCTGCATTGTTGGTGTCTATCCTGCCTTCAAGGGCGATAATCATTTTTCCGTCTTTGTTGTTGATAGTCATGCTTGTACTCCTTTCGTCTTCAGCGAGTAAATCTTGTTTATTTTGAGACAGCGTTGAGGCTGCCGCAGAATCTGATGCTTGTATTTTCGCAGATCTTGCCGATCTGTTTGTCTGTAATACCACCGGAAACTTCGGCATCGATGATATAGTTGTATTTCCCGAGCTTGCTGCCTTCGGGGCGGTCATGTATCGTGACAAGCTCCAGTCCGGCATTATGTATATCAACTATTATGTAGTTTATCAGATTTGCTTATTCCTCAAAGAATATGGAATCAAATCCGGTAGTCTCCAAGATTTCCATTATCTCCGGCTTAACATTTTCAAGAGACATACCTTCTTCGGAGTTCTTTTTCATTATGAGCAGTACGCGAAGTCCCGCAGACGAGATATACTGAAGCTCCTCGCAGTCAACAGACACTGCTTTTATGTTCTTTTCCTTGGCTGTATTTTCATAGAAGGACAGTATCTTGGGAGCGGTAAGCGAATCGACCCTGCCTATCAGGGAAATGCAGAGCTTTTCACCTTCGAGCTGTGCCTTGACATCAAAATTCTTTTCAGCAATGTCTCCCGTATCTATGCACTCTCTTGCCGCAGCCGCGCCCATAGATGTTATCTTCCAGTAGGCGTTGTTCTTCATAGCTGCTTTTACAGCTGCTGTCTGCTCGGGACTCAGCTTCTCAAACACTTTGAGTTCGGGCATATTATCTGCAACGATCTTTCTTTCGGCTTTGAGACCGTGCTTTGCCAGAAATCCCATGGCTTTTTTGATGTCTTCTGTAATGTCGGGCTTCGGGAAAACCACCAGAGTGCTGCCCTTTACGCCCACGTCCGATTGATCCTCCACTCTTTTCTGCATTGACGCGAGAGCTTCCAGCGCTTTGTCTCCGAGAATAGCCTGTACAATGAGGACATAAGCCACAAGCCACTCGGGGTCGATCGTGAGCCAGCAGCCTCCTTGTTCGTTAAGTATCTTCTTCACATTATCGCAGAGTGCGCCGATCTCCGAGTCGTTGAAATAGACCATAAGACCCTCTGTGGTAATAACGACCTTTCCTTCCACATCGGACAGCGCGGACTTCAGCGATTCATAGTTCGTGGCATCGACACCGGCAAATTTCACCATTTTCTTCTGCTCATCATTCAGAAGAGCGTTTACAGCAGGCTCGACCTCTGCAATAGTAGCCGGAAGATCAAGTCCTATGAATCTGTGACCTGCTCTTGTATATCTTAACGCCTTCGGAAGATAACCGCAGGGAAGATCAACCTCTGTGAAATCGCCCTCCTCCATAGCAAGCTTCTCTATGGTATGGTATCTCATATCCATAAGCAGGCTCTCTATCAGGAGCTTTACCGCGTCCGACTTTGTTGTAGTGCTGTTCTGAGTGCTTTCGGTAAGTCCCAGCTTTTCCACCATACGCGCCGAGTCCTCGTCGCCCGATGCCGCCAGCTGATAAAGCGTCATTTTGGCTGTGTTGAAGATCGGATTGGCACGCTCTAAAAGCTCTGCATCTACCTCGATGTCGTCTAAGTTGAATAAATTTTCCATGTGTTCCTCCTTGTTCTGTATCAGAAAGGCTGTCCTTTCTTATGTGATGCCTTTTTGCCGGATTAGAAGGTGTTCGATAAGATAATAGCGTTTATATACATTTAAATTATTATATCACATTTCTTGTATAATTTCAACCGTTTTGCGGCAAAAGGTTCTACTCCGAAAATCGTAACTGATTATGACAAGCAAGCTTAAGTTTTGCTGCAATGAGATAGATCATGGAAGAAAACCCTTCGAAAGTGTGATAACCGCGAGCTTTACGTTTAGCAGCCTGAATCATACTGTTAATGCCTTCGCAGATAGCATTGGTCATTTTTGAGCGGAAAATGTTCAGAATTTCTTCGGAATAGTTTCTTAACGTCAGAGCGCATTTTTTCATAGGCTCCAACCTACTGCGACGAAGCCAACAATAAAGCTGATTCAAACGGTTTGAGGCAAAACAGGCAGTCTCCGTGTCTCCATACTCTCTCGCTCTTTTCGTATCCGGCTCGTTTGCACATCTCTCCGCATTCGGGGCAAGGTAATAGATTTCCGT